>CALGOD010000179.1 GCA_937957845.1 uncultured Nocardiopsis sp. | reverse complement strand
GAGCGCCGGTTTTGCATACCGGAGGTCAGGGGTTCGACTCCCCTTGGCTCCACCCCGCGCATAAGGCTCGAACCCTTGCCAATGGAATCGTTGGCTGGGGTTCGGGCCTTGTCGCCGTTCTGGGTCCAGTTGAGTGCGTTGGCGTTGACCTCGGGGTCGAGGAGCATCTCGAAGGGCCGGTTGTTCTCGACGCGGAGTTCGTTGTCTTCGTCGACGTAGACCTTGGTGAAGAAGGCTTGGTTGCACAGGCGCCGGTTGGCGTCGTCGCACCGTTGGTAGATGTCGGCGCAGTTGGCCAGGAGTCCGAGGGCGTCGTCGAGGTGGGCGCGGGCGTCGGCGTAGTCGCCGTGGTGGGCGTCGATACGCCGGTTGAGGCGGTCGAGTTCGCCCAGGATGCGGTCTTGTTCTCGTTTGAGGACGGGCAGCGGGATGGCGTCGGCGTAGTGGGCTTGCATGAGCCGGTCTTGTTCGTGTTCGAGCCGGTCTCGGCGAGTGGTGAGGCGTTCGAGTTCGTCGGTCTCGGCGGCCATGAGTCGGTCGAACTCGTGGTGGAGCATCCCGGAGAGGGCGTCGCGCTGGGCGGGGCTGATCTGTACGCGGGTGTAGTAGTCCTCGATCAGCTTCTCGACGTCTTCGATCAGGATCGCTCCGCGCGTGCAGTCGGTGCGTTTGGAGTGCCGGCCGGAGCACACGAAGTAGCAGTAGACGTTGCCGTGTCGGTTCTTGGCGTTGGAGACGATCAGCCGGGACCCGCATTGTCCGCAGTGGATGGTGCCTTTGAGGTAGTGGTCGTGGACCTGGGTGGCTTCGGCGGCGGTCTTGTGAGCGGTGAGCACCGACTGGACCTGGTACCAGACCTCGGGTGGGACGAGGGCGGGGTGGGTGCCCTTGTAGCGGGTGCCGCGGTAGACGACATCGCCCTTGTAGTAGGGGTTCGTCAGCAGGCGATGTACCGAGGAGACCGCCAGCGGCTTCGATGGCCGCTTCGGGGTAGGCAGGCTGACCAGTCCGCGGGAGGTGAGTTCGTCGTGGAGCTGGCTGACGGTTCAGTTCCCCGAGGCGTAGGCCTTGAACGCCCACTCAATCAGGGGCGCTCGCTCGGGGTCGAGTTCGACGGTGCGGACCTCGCGGCCTTGGTCGTCGCGGGTGCGGACGTTGAGGTAGCCGATCGGCGCCTTGCCGAGGGTGCCACCGCTGATGGCCTTCTGGGTCATGCCCTTGGTGACCTCGGTGGCGAGGTTGCGGGAGTAGAACTCCGCGATGGTGGACATGATCC
Source organism: uncultured Nocardiopsis sp. (assembly GCA_937957845.1). Taxonomy (GTDB): domain Bacteria; phylum Actinomycetota; class Actinomycetes; order Streptosporangiales; family Streptosporangiaceae; genus Nocardiopsis. Next base: position 12,562 of record CALGOD010000179.1, on the reverse strand, counting down.
CGTGCAGCAGCATCCCCGAGGGGGTCTCGTCGATGTTCTCCGTCGCCGAGACGAGCATGACCCCGGCCTGTTGGAGGGCGAGGTGGATGGTCACGTCGTCGGCGCGGTTGCGGGCGAGCCGGTCGACCTTGTGGACGATGCAGTAGGCGACCTTGTTGGTCTTGACGTACTGGATCATCCGCATCAGGTCGGGCCGGTCGGCGGACTTGGCCGAGGCTCCGGCATCGACGAACTCCTCCACGATCGCCGCGCCGAGCTGGTCGGCTTTGCGGCGCACCGCGTCGCGTTGAGCGGGGATGGAGAAGCCTTCGTCAGTGCCGCCCTTGGAAGCCTGTTCACGGGTGGAGACCCGCAGGTAGGAGATCGCGACAGCGGTGCTGATGGGCGGGTCGATCAGGCTGGCGGCTGGATCGGTAGCAGCAGTTGTTGTGGTGGTCATCGGGTCCTTGCCTCTCACGCGATTCGACCCTCGCGCTCCCAGACGCCTGGGAGGAGTGTTGATCGTGAGAGCAGCCATCGGTATGGCTGTAGGACGAGACCCGACCGGGTCACGGTGCGTGTTGCCCACCCGTGCGGGTGAGGTTTGGGACCACAACACCCCGCGTACGCGAGGCTTGCTGGTGTCATTCTACCAACGGGCCTGCGACACTCGCCGCTGAGCGGAGGGCTGCGGCTGGGTCGCGGTAGGTCTCAGGTGGTTCGGCGGCGCGGCGGTCGGCGCGGCTGCGGCCGGTCTCCTGCAAGGTCAACCGGATCAGCACCTCGGCGAGCTTGTGCAGATCGGCCGGGTCCCGGTGCACGGCCCGGACGGAGAAGGAGCGGTCTTCGTAGCGGCGCCGGTCGGTCTTCTTCACGTAGCCGCCCATCACTCCCGCACCTCCCCGGTGACCGGGTCAACCCCGAGGCCGTCGTCGAGGCTGGCGTAGAACTCGTCCTCGGCCTCTTGACGTCTGCGGACCTGAGCGTGGACGAACTCCACGAACTCGGCGTCGCGGTCGGCGATCACCACATCCTCCACCGGCGGTCCGGGTTCTTCGCCCGGCCAGGTGGTCTGCCGGGTGGGCCGGTCACGATCGATCCGGGTGCCCGAGGCGGCCACCCAGTCACGGAGGCGGGCGCGGGCGTCGGCGAAGTCACGGTGCCAGCCGATCGCCGCCGACGCATTCTGCTCAGGGTCGTAGGCACCCAGCCAGTGCAGGTGCAGCGCGGACAGTTCCCAGACCAGTTCGGGGTGGTGGTGCCAGAACGGCGGCAGCACGCTGGCGGGAAGTCCGTAGGTGTGGCGCAACCAGTCCACCCACCGGTTCAGCGCGAGCCATTCGGTTTCCAGGTCATGCGCGGACAGCAGGTTCCAGTTCACCGGGTGCGGCGTCTCGGGCACAACGGCGTCGCTGACGCGCGGCGGACCGTCGAACACATCCGGCTCATCCAACTCCGGCCCCTCACCGTTGGTCGGGTCGGCGCCGGGTGGATCGGCCTCGGGGGTGTCAGTCATGATGCTCGGCTCCCGGCGTTCACAGGCCGATGGCCGTGGATTGCAGCGCCTGGGCGGGCCGGGACGGTGGCTCGAACGCGGCCGCGTCCCGCTCCGCCGCTGCGCGGCGTGGGGTGCGGTCAACCTCATAACGGGTGCGGGCGGTGTCGTGACCGATCTTCTTGGCCACGAACTCCTCGCTCTCGACCGCCTGGCCGTCGCGTTCGTAGTTGACCTCGCGGGTGTAGCCCTCGGCGATGAAGTTGTCACCCTTGGTGAACCGGTCATGCGCGTGTTCGGCCGACCGGCCGAACATCACCAGATGGTGATAGGTCGTCTCGGTCTGGGTGAACGATCCGTCGTCCTCGCGGCGGAAGTGCTCCTTGCCGACCCGGGCATAGAACCGAGGATCACCCTTCGAGGTCTGGCTGAGCTGGGGGTCCGAGGCGATGAACCCCGAGAACGACTCCTGGGTGCGGATAGCCATCTGACTCTCCTCCTGACACTCACGCGACCCCGCCGATCGGAGCCGCTGATGTCAGGCAGGTGCACAGGCCACCCCACCCCGCCGGTTACGAGCCGGGTCCGCGCAGTAGCGCCTCGACCTCGGACCGATCGGCCGTCAACTGGGCCGCGTCAGGCCGTGAGGGCCAAGGGCGCAGGCCGGTGACGATCGGGAGTGCTGAGCGCAGCAGGGTCACCCCGGTGCCGAACGGGAGTGTCCTGATCCGGTCCGGCGGGAGGATCGGCACCCGGCGCACCGAGCGCTGGTTCGATCGGGTGCCGTGATCGCCGAGGGTCACCGAGTCGGTGTACTCGTCACGCTCACCGATGAGCGTGCTCAGGTCTTGGAGGTCGCGGGAGTTGGAGGCACCACCGAGAACCATCTTGACGATGGAGGCGTCCCAGATGGCTCCGGCGGCGTTGTCGGACCACTTCTCCCGCGCCTGCGCCAGCGACTGCAACACCGGCAGCGTCGTGATCCCGGTGCCGCCGCCCTCCGCCATCGGCAGCGAGGGCAAGGAGGCGAGGTTGCCGATCTCATCCAGCGCCAGCAGCAGCGGTGGATCGAGACGTGCGCCGGGCGAGCGTGCGGCGATGCGGCGTGCGGTCTCGACGAGGTCTTCGACGAACGCCGCCACCAGCGCAGCGGAGGCGCCTGCGCCGGCGCCGGTGGCGAGGAGGTAGAGGGTCCCGCGGGCTTGGAGGAAGGTCGCGGGGTCGAAGTCCTCACCCGGCCCCGGCGACACCGCATCCAACACCCGCGGGTCAGCCAGGGCACCGAGGGCCAAGGCGACGCCTTGCCAGATGGAGTCGCGGGTCTTGGGGTCTGAGTCGATCATCGCACCGAGCGAGTCCGCCCACCCCGTCGCCGCTGCCGGGCTGTTGGTGAGGACCGCGACGGCCGCGGCGGCCGCGGTGGGGTCGAGAGTCCACCGGAACAGCTCCGATGGCGGTCGTCCATCGAGGGCGGCGGCGTGCAGCAGGGCTTGCAGGGCGGTGCGGGTCTTGCCTTCCCAGAACCCGCCGGACTCCACCCCGCCAGCGGAGAGTCCCGTGGCTGAGGCCAGGCCGGTGGCGCGGATCATCGCCGTGAGCGGGTCGTGGCAGCCGCGGATGGGTGACCAGCGCATCCCTGCGGGGATGCCCTCGGCCAGGTGCTGGGGGTCGAAGACCGCCACTGGCCTGCCGTCGCGTTGGCGGGCGCGGAGGGTGGCGGTGAGGTTGTCCGGCCGCGTGCTGGTGGTGACGACGGCGCCGGGGGCGTCGAGGATGGCGTTGATGACCACGTGCAGGCCTTTGCCGGAGCGGGGTGGGCCGATGAGCAGGATCGAGTCCTCCACGCTGGCCCACACCGGCTTGCCTCGTGAGCGGCCCAGCAGGTAGCCCACATCGGAGGGCGTGGGCTTATCGAGGGAGGGGCGCAGCGTCGAGGCGCGCTTCAAGAGCGCCTTGGCCGAGGCGGTCTGGATCACCTCGTGGGCGGTGGCGGTCCCGGCCAGGCGTCGCGGGTCGGTCTCGGCTTTCCTGGAATGGCGCCTGAGTCGCACCCATATCCACGCCCCGGCAGCGGTGAGGGCGCCAAGCATGATCCCGGTGACGATCCAGTAGGCGACCGGGTTCAGCCCGTCGGCATCGAGCGCGGTGGCGGGGTCGGCGGGGTTGAACAGCACACCGAGCCCCGAAGCGGGGCCGGCAGTGGGTTGGGGCATGCCGGTCAGGAACGCCGCCACGCTTCCGGCGGCACGCAGGACGAGGGCAGCGCCGAAGGCACCGATCAGGGCGACGATGGCGGCGTTGGTCAGCTCATCGCCCATGCTCCCGGTCTGCCGCTGCCTGTTCATCATGACAGCCGCCGGACGTGCAGGGTTCCTGAGACCCTGCCCAACAGCACTACCTCACCGGTGCCGTTGTCGAGCAGATCAGCGAGGCGAGTGGTGTCGATCAGGGCGCGAGCGTGGCCGGTGCCGGTGGCATCGGTGTGCGCGACGATCAGGGCGACCGCGATGTCCTCCCCGGGCACGAACCTCTCGTCGATGACCTCGACCAGCCGGGAGGCAGACGGGTTCTGGGCGACCTGGTCTTGATCCTCAGCATCCTCGACTTCGGTCGGCTCGGAACGCGCGGGGCGCCGGGCGCGGACGATGTCGGTGAACACGGACCCATCGTTCTCGCGGACCTCGATCCGCACCGGGACGGTGCGGTCTGCGGTGACGGCATCCAACAGTTCACCGAAGGTGCTGCGCGTCCACGCGGACTCCGGTCGTGGTGGCGGGTACGGTGCACCGTCGACGGTGACGTCCAGCGCTCCGTTCTCGGCGACCGTGACGACGACGTGTGGCAGCAGCACCGGGGTCTCGGCGGGGTCCTGCCAGGTGGTGCGGCGTGGCTTCCTCGACCCCATCACATGACCCCCTGCGTGAGCCGGGAGCTGGTGTCGAACAGTCCCAACTCGGCGGGGTGGAGCTGATGCTGGGTCACAAAGGAGCGATCCTTGATCCGCCACAACCCCTGACCGACCCCCAGCGACGGAAGCAACTTCTGCTCGGTGCCGGTCAGTCCAAGCGCGGTCGCGGTAGGTCCGAGCTGGTCGGACTCCTGCCGGTAGACAATCCGAGTCTCCGCGTTCGCCAGCAGGGAGTTGGCGAGGGAACGCATGGCTGAGTCGACGTCACCGACGTTGTCGAGGTCGGAGAGCTTGTGGAAGATCAGCATGTTCGCGATCCCGTAATGCCTGGCCAGCCGCCAGTGCGCATCCATCCGCTTCAACAACGCCGGGTGGGACATCAGCCGCCAGGCCTCGTCGTAGATCACCCACCGCTGACCGCCGTTCGGGTCGAGCAGGGCGGACTCCATCCACGCCGAGGAGCAGGTCATCAACACGCTGATGAGCGTGCTGTTCTCGGTGACCCGCGACAGGTCGAGGCTGATCATCGGCAGTGACGGGTCGAAGGCGACGGTGGAGGGTCCGTCGAAGAGTCCTTGAAGGTCACCGGCCACGAGCCTGCGGAGGGCGTGGCCGACGAGCCGGCCGTCCTCGGCGAGCCGCCCATCGGAGTCGTGAGTGGGGTTGAGGATGTGGTCGACGACGGTGGGCAGGATCGGTACGTCGTTCTCCCGCACCGTGGCAGTCGACGCGAGGTCGACGGCGGTGTGCTCCAACGGCGTCAACCCACGCGCCAGCACGGTCTCGGCCAGAGCACCGATCAGGTCGCGGCGACGCGAGGCCACGGTCGTCTTCCACTGCTCATCACTGAGCCCGCCGGGTCGGTGGCCCTCGTCGAGAGGGTTGAGCCGAGTGTTCAGGCCGTGGCCAAGGACGATCGCGCGCCCGCCAACGGCCTCGGCGACCGCGGTGTGCTCTCCTTTGGGGTCACCGGGAACGTAGACGCGGCGCCCGAACGGCAACGATCGGGTGTAAAGCGACTTCGCCAATGATGATTTCCCGGAGCCGACGATGCCGGCCAGGACCACGTTGGGGGCGGTGATGATGCCGCGGGCGTAGAGCACCCAGGGGTCATAGACGAAGCTGCCGCCGGAGTAGAGGTCTTGGCCGACGAACACCCCATCGGACCCCAGGCCGCCTTCGGCGACGAACGGATACGCCCCGGCGAGCGTCGCGGAGGTGTCCTGGTGGCGCGGGAGGCGGAACCGACCCGGTGATCTCAGCGCAGCCGGGCCGGGTTCACCGGCGGCGGGCAGGTAGCGGGTGGCGCGGCGCTCGGCCCGCTCAACCTCGGCCTTCGCCCGTGCGGCGGTCTTCTCGGCGGCGTGCTGTTCGGCTTGGAGCCTTGCGGCGGCCTGTCGGCGTTGCTTGCGCAGCCGGCGGCGCTCTTTGGCGGGGGCGACGAGGACCGAGGTGTGCAGCCGCTCGCGTTCGGTGCCGGTCACAGTGACAGCCCCTGCGGGGAACCGGTGGAGGCGCGGTCTGGGCCGAGCCGGGCGGCCAGCCGTTCACGCGCGGCGGCCTGATCCACGACCGGTTCGGGGTGCCAGGCAATCCGCCCGGAGTGGGAGAACGCCGCGTCGAGCCGGTCGTGGGCCTGATCGAGCAGCGTGCCGGCCTGGTGCAGCTCATCGGCCGCCGCCAGCGCGGCCGCCGCCAGCGCGGACGCCGCGCCCGCGGCGGGGTTGCCGTCGTCGTCGAACGCCCGATCCCGGGCGTTCAGGTGGGTGCTGGCGAGCTGGTCGAGCACTTGGCGCAGCGACCGCACCCCCGCCACGAGGTCACCGAACACTCGGTATGTGTCCGCCGGGTCGTCGAACACGCGGGAGGCGTGGGCCAGGCCCCGCAGTGCCTCGGAGGCTTCGGCCGCATCGGCGAGCGGGTCGTGGAACGTGGGCATCACAGCCTCCAAGACGGTGGGCGAACAGAGAGGGGTGAGCCCGGTGGTTCGGGCTCACCCCTCAGGTGCACGCAGCACTCCACCACCATCACTGGACCAGGACCGGCGGCTGTGTGCGGTCAGACGCGGCGGCATAGCGGCAGGGCGGCGGCGGTGAACGCCGCGGCCTGCTGGCCGACCAGGAGCCGGGTTTCGCAGGAGGATTGGATGGCGGCCTGTTCGATCGCCGCGACCCCGGCTTCCAGTTCCTCCACTGACGGGGCGGAGACGGAGATGAGGCCGGTGTATCTGAGGATTCCGTGGCCTGCGGTGAGGTCGGCTTCTTGCTGGAGCACGTCGTGGTATTCGGCGGTCTGGGCAGAGTCTTCGATCTGTCCGATCTTGGCCCGTTGCGCTTGATCGGAGATGTGCTCGACCTTCTTCTTACGAATATCTCTGGCGGCCTGGTCGGAGCGCATCGGGGTGCAGATCAGCGAGAACGACCGCTGAATCCCGGTCGAGAGCAGCACCGGTGACAGGAAGCCGGGATAGACCAGCGACCTGGGCCACTCACTGATCCAGAGCACGGCGTGGTGGGCCGAATCGGTGCGCAGACGGGTCCAGGACTCGTTGACCGCGACCGGCCCGGCGGTGGCGAGGGATTGACCGAGTTCGCCGTGCCGCTCCAGCGTGGCGGCGATCGCCGGGTCATAGGCGCTGCGGAGGATGACGGCGATCTCACCCGGTGACAGCCATCCCGAAGGGGTCAGGTCGGCGGACCGAAGGGCGGCCACGAGCGTGCTCATCTCTTGGCGCAGGACCGCGGCGGCGCCGCGGATGCCGCCGCCGGCGGTTCTGATCTGCCGGGCGGCGTTCTTCATGTCCAGCGACAGCGACAGGGTGGTCGCGTGGCGTTCCCCGGCAGGCCCGGCCCGGTCGATCAGCTCGGCGTAGGTGGTCGCGGCCCATGAACCGTCGCCGGTGCCGTGCCTCTGCCACCATTCGGCGAGCCCCGTGCCCGAGTCCGGCAGGGTGCGTTCGAGGACTTGGAGGGTGGCGATGCGTCCGGAGCGGCAGACGGTGGCAAGCACGCGGCCCCAGGAGGTGACGCGGCGTTCCTGCTCACCGGGATCGAGGAGCACGAACGCCGGATGCGTCACCTCACACACCACGGTCAATGTGCCGGCGTGGGGGTCGTGGATCATCCCGGCCCCGGTCTCGGGGGCGGTGTATTCACGCAGCCGGGCCATCTCACCGGGCAGGGCGAGGGTTCCGACCGGGCGGGGCGTGACGACCCGGCGGCGGTAGAGGAGCTGTCCGGCGGTGGAGCGCCAGAGCCACCAGCACCCCACGGGCAGCCATTCCACTGCGGGCCGCCCGGCGACCGGTATCCAGGTCAGGGCTGCGGCGAGGGCCCAGATGGGTGCGGTGTAGGCGAGAAGGATGCCGCCACCGGCGTAGAGCGCACCCACGATGGAGAGGATGCCGGTGGCGAGGGTGATGAGCTGCGAGAGGGACAGGCCGAGGAGGATGCCGCGGCGGGTGAGGCGGGAGAACTTCACCGGCTCCAATTCCGACGACGTGGCGCGATCGTTCTGCTTCGTGGGCACAGTGCATCACTCCTTCCCGGTGGGCTTCGGGGCAGGCGGCGGGGGCTGCTTCGGCGGACGTGCCTCCGACGGCCCGCCGGTGGGTGCCTGGGGGTGTGGCGTCGAGGGCGGGGGTGCCTGCGTGGCCGGTGGGGTGTTGCCGGTTTGGCCGGCGGCATTTGCGGCGGCCTCACCTTGCCCGCCGAGCGCCTTGCCGGCTGTGGGGCCGGCGGTCGCAGTGTCTTTGGCGACCTTCGCCGCCACCACGGCTGCTGCGGCGGGACCAGCCGCCGCGGCACCAGCCCCGGCACCGGCGCCCGCGCCTGCTCCACCGCTTGCCCCGGCGCCACCGCTCGCGGCTGCCTTCCCACCACCGGCGCCGGCCGACCCACCACTGCTGGATGCCTGCGGCTTCGGGTTCTTCGGCTCCGGTGGCTTCTTCCCACCACCGCCACCGCCGTTGTCCCCGCCTCCAGTGTTGTCGTCGAGGATCTTCTTGGGCTCGTTCCCGTTGCCGCCGGGCTTGGCGGGGGTGGGGATGGGTCGGTTGAGGGCGTTCTTGGCGTCCTGCTCCGAGCCGATCGCGTGGTACATGTCGAAGCCGACGAACGACAGGAATTTGTAGGTGAGGTAGGGGGCGAAGGCGGACATCGCCATGAGCACGATTCCGGCTATCGGGTCCGCCACCGAGGCCAGGTCGCCGTCGATGGGTGCGCTGACTTGGGTGATGGCGACGAGGAACATCACGACCAGGACGAGTTTGGAGACGATGAGGGCGATGACGAACATCGCCCACTTGCTGATCCACCCCTTGGTGGCATCCCACGAGGCGCCGGAGAACGCGAGCGGTGCGAGCACGATCGCGACCAGCAGCAGCGCTTTGCGCACGAGAAGACTGAGCCAGACGATCGCGGCGGCCGATATCGCCAGCCCGGCGAGGAAGATGGTGATGATCGCCCCGACGCCGGGGGCTGCGATGTTGATCCCGACCAGCCCGGCGGCGAGCAGGGTGATCTTGTCGCCCATGGACTCGGTGGTCTCGCCGGCGGCTTGGATGATGCCGATGCAGAGCTGGTCGACGATCTCCAACAGCAGCGCGGTCAGGGTGATGACCACGAACGACCCCAGCACCGACTTCGCCAACCCGAGGGCGGCGCGGGACAGGGCGGTGGGGTCGCGGCGGATGAGGCCGGTGATGAGTTGGAGGCAGAAGAAGATCAGCATCACGAAGATCGCGATGCCGAACAGGATGTTGTAGACCGCCACGTACTCCGGTGACGTGACGTCGACCAGGGTGGTGGTGTCGAAGACCGTCCAGACGGCCTCGAACAGCCACCCGGCGGCGGCGCCCATCGCGCCGGCGAGCCAGTCGAACGGCGCCGAGACCAGGGAGGCGGCGGCTTCGCCGGCGGTGTCGCAGACGGTCGAGACGAGGGGGATATCGCACACACCCACCGCAGACCACTTCCTTACGCAGAATCGAGAAGGTTTGGTGGGTGGGGGTCAGACCTGCTGGCCGACGTCCCAGAAGAAGTTGATCAACGTGACGGACGCACCGCAGATGACGGCGGCGCCGCAGGAGACGAGGACGCCGATCTTCCCCCGACCGGCCAGATGCGGGTTGCTGCTGTTGGCGCCGAAGCCCCACACGATCGCCAAGACGGACAGGATGAGGCCGATGGTCATGACGGCGCCGACGATGGTGCGCAGCTGGGCGATACCGGGCAGGCTGGAGTCGTTGGGGTTGATGTCGACCTGCATCGGCAGCAGCGGGCCAAGGGCGGTGGCGGTTTCGACGGCGAGGATCAGGGTGCTCATCGTGGGGGTGCTCCTTCATCGCGAGGCAGAGGGTTCTCGCCGATCAGGTGCACCACCCGCCCCACACCGTCAGAGCCGAGGAGAGGTCCGCTGGCGGGGCGTGGGTCAGAGTTGTTGACCGAGGTCGATCAGCCAGTTCAGCCAGGCGACCCCGCCGCCGGCCAGGACCGCGGCACCCAGGGCGGTCCAGGCGCCGATCCGTGCTTTGGTGGCGGCACCGTGGTGGCCGTTCGCGGTCGATAGCGCCCAGGCGATGGCGCAGACGATGAGCATGAGCACCGCGATGATGAGCACGAAGGTCAGCAGCGCACCGATGACCTCTCGCAGGTCACCGATGCCGTCCAGGCCGTCGAAGTCGGGGAACACGTCCATGACTGATCAGCTCCCGGCCCGGACGGTGACGTGGAGGTGGTCGTCGTGGCGGGTGGTGACGTCGGTGCCGCGTTCGTAGGGGCGCCAGCCCTCGCCGGCGCGGGCGGTTGACCAGATCTGGTTCTGCCAGATCAGGTAGTCGATGCCGAGGGTTTCGGCGTGGTCTTTCATCCAGTTCGTGACGTCCCAGCCGAGGTCGAGCGCGGGCCCGGTCGCCGGCTCGCCGATGGTGTTGCCGAAGGTCAGGTCGCAGGCGCGCCCGCGGGGGTGTTCGGAGACGGTGCCGGGGCGGGGTGAGTAGCAGGCCCAGCTCGTGTCGGGGAACGCGGCGAGGGTCTGGGTGTAGAGGTGGAGGAGGCGGACGGTGATCTGCCCGGTGGTGGTCGGATCGTCCACGAGGCGGTCGGGGTCGCCATCGAGGGGGTCCGGCTCGCCACCTGGTGTGCCACCGCTGGTGTCGCAGTCGTCGCCTGGTGCTCCGGTCTCGGGTTCGGGCAGATCTGCCGCGTCATGGGCATTCAGCCAGGCGGCGGGGTCGGTCTGCTCACCGTTCGTGCCGCCGGATCGGACCTCGAAATGCAGATGCGGCCCGGTGGAGTTGCCGGAGGAGCCGACATCGCCGATGTGCTGGCCCGCGGCCACGCGGTCACCGACCGCGGCGTGGATGCCGTGTTCCCACATGTGCGCATACGCCGTCGCCACCGTCTGGCTGTTGATGGTGTGTTCGATGACGATGAGCCCGCCGTAGCCGCCGGAGAACTCCGCCACCGTGACCGTGCCGTCGGCGACGGCGAGGATCGGCGTCCCGTCGGGGGCGGCGAAGTCAGTGCCGGTGTGGAAGGAGTCCTCGCCGGTGATCGGATGCACGCGTGGGCCGTAGTCGCTGGTGAGCACCCAGGTGTCTGCGGGGAGCGGGAACACCACCCGGGCCGACTGCGGCCCCGGTCCTGCTGCCACGACGCGGGAAGCGGGGCCTGGCTGGCCGATACCACCGGTGCCGGTGAGCGTGGTCAGGATGGTTTCGGCGACGGGCTCGTAGTTGCGGTACCGGTCCGGGTAGGCGGAGACTTCGACGGCTTGGGCGGCTTCGCCCTTGTCCATCTGTCCCCACCCGGGAATGTCCAGCAAGCCTCTGGGGCTCGGGTGGTTGGGTCCGGTGGGGCCGCCGAAGAACGCCCGCGCCTGGTAGACGGTGTCCATCAGCTCAGCGACCGTGCCCCACCCAGACTGCGGCCGCATCTGGAACAGACCCAGGGAGTCGTGGTCGGAGCCGTCACCGTCGTTCGGATAGTCGCCGGACTCCGGGTAGGCGCTGGTGTTGGAGAGCATCCGCAGCGTGGACTCGGTGAGCGCCGCCATGAGCGCGATCACCAGCCCGTCACGGGTGATCCCGTCGATCTGACTGCCGGTCTCGATGATCGTCGCGGCGTGGGTGAGCTGGGTCCGGTTCAGCGTGAACGTCTCACTGTTCGCCGTCGTCACGGTCAGCTCGTCGGGGACATCGCCGACGGTCAGGCCCAGGCCGGGGACGGTGCAGGAGGCGGTCGCGGTCAGAGCTGGGTTCATCACCACCCCGATCCCGATTAGTACCAGCGACGGCGCAAAGAGCACGAGGATTCCGGCGGCGATGGCGAGCTTCTTCAACACGACATGTCACCGACCTACTGGAGGGGGTGGTCGAGCTGGGACAGTCGCAGCAGGTGACAGGTGTCGTAGGTCGGTGCGCAGACCACGAACACCGTGAACGCCACCGCATGCTCCGACGTGACGGGGTCGTTGTTCCACAGGCCCTCGCGGTGGCGGGTGCCCTCGATCGTGACCGCGACGGTGCCCTCGGCGAGCTGGCCGGGCTGGGCCTGCTCGACCGCGCTCGCCCAGGCGTCGGGGATGAAGGTGTTGTCGATGGTGAGGTGCTGGGCGGTGGCGTACTGCCGCAGCTCCAGCCAGGCATCCCGGCTCGGGAGGTAGGCGGCGATGTCGGAGGCCAGGCCCGCCTGCTCTTGGCCGGTGGGGTCGCCGACGTCCAGGACCACGCTGGTGTAGTCCAGCGGCATGAACCCCGAGGCGGTGTCCCACTCGAACAACGCGGTGGCGACGTTGCGGGCGAAGGTCTGCGGATCGTCCGAAGCCCGCACCACCGGCAGCCGCGGCGTCGTGGTGGGGATCGGATCGGACGGCGCGGTCACCATCGGGCCAGGAGTCTCGCTGTCGTCGTTGCCGTGGCTGGGTGGGCCAACGAGGAGGCCGTAGATGCCGACACCGGCGAGCACGAGGACGGCCACCGCCGCGCCGACGGCGGTGATGAGTCGGCGGCGGGTCCGTGGTTCGGAGAGGTCGGGAGTCTTCATACCAACCAGGTGCACCCCCGCCACCAACGGGGGTAGAGGCAGAGTGGTCGTCAGAGAGCGCGTAGATGACCTCGCGCCGGCACCAGCGTCGCCGACGCCTACACCGCCAAGATCAGGCAGATTATCGACACCCCC
>CALGOD010000178.1 GCA_937957845.1 uncultured Nocardiopsis sp. | reverse complement strand
GACCTCCTCGTCTGCGATGGCAACGAGATCATGCGCGACCACACCGCGGAACGCCAACACCTGCCGGGCATGCTCCTCATCGAGGCGGGCATCCAGGCCACGACGTGGGCGACCAGGAGGTCGTGTCCGGACGAGGACGGACGTCTCCCGTACCCGGTGATGCACGAATGCGCCTTCGCCTTCGCCCGCTTCCTGTTCTGGCTCCCGGTCACGGTACGGGTCACCCTCGCACCCACCGGTCCCGCCATTCCCGGCAGGCGACCCTTGAGAGCCGAGGTCGTCTACACGCAGCACGGGCGCGACGCCGCCACAGGGCGTTTCTCCTTCCACGCCTTCCATCCCCCCGTCATCCACGGCATCGAGCAGAACCAGTCCCGCAAGCTCATCGACGAGGCCTCCGCCCGAGGCCGGACGGCAGCGCACTGAGGAGAACACATGACACCCACCGCGCCAGGGACACTCGACCGGCTCAGAGAATCACTGACCGGGGACGCGGGACCCGCTGAACGGATCCGTCCGCTGTTCGACCACCCGGTGTTCGCACCCCGGGACTGTCCCTCCGTCGAGGACTACCACCACCTCAACCACGAGCGTCTGCGTGTGCTCAACGACCGCTTGGGAGGAGGGCGGGCGGCGCTGAGATCCCCCGAACGGCTCTTCGCGGTGCTCGGGCACGCCGCGGTGATCGACCCCTCGTTGTTCCTCCGAGCGATGGTGCACTACGAGGTGTGCCTCAACGCCGCCCTGCTGCTCGGCGACGGCAACGCCGAACTGGACAGGGCCGTCGACCGCCTCGACACCCTCTCCACGATCGGCAACGTGCTCATCACCGAGGTCGGTCGGGGCGGCAGCCACGTCTCGGTGCGCACACGTGCCGAGTACGACCCCTCCCTGCCCGGGTTCAGGATCACCACCCCCACCCCCGACGACGCCAAGTTCATGGCCCCGGTGGGCCCGGACTTGACGGCCCACACGGGAGTCGTCTACGCGCGCCTGCACACCGCCGAGGGCGACCACGGGGTCTTCCCCTTCCTCGTCGACCTCCACGACGGGAAGGAGCCCGCCCCGGGGGTGGAGGTGACCCGTCTGCCCCACAGCACGGTCTCCCCCCTACCCCACAGCCTGGTCTCCTTCCACTCCGCCCCCGTACCGCTCGGTCGGTGGTTGAGGGACACCGCCGAGATATCCCCGCAGGGGAGCTTCGAGGAGCCTCCCACCCAGTCCGGTGACCGGCTCGTACGGTCGCTCACCGTCTCCTCCGCGGCCTCCGCGGCCGGCGCCACCGCTCTGGCCGCGGTGACCAGGGCGACCGCCGGCCTCGTCCACCGCTATTCGCGGTACCGCGTGACCACCAGCGCGATCTCCGAGAACACCCCGGTCATCGACTACAAGATCCAACAGGAATCCGTGTACGGGGCCCTGGCGGAGGCCTACGCCACCACCTTCCTGGTCCACAGGGCCCTCCACCGTCGGGCGCACGGGTCGACCGACGCCGCCCCGGGCGGGCGCACGACCTGGGCGCCCTGGACCGCGGTGAGCCGGGAGCTGTCCCTGGCCAAGGTCGAGGCCACCGCGTCCGCCGAACGCGTCTGCGCAGAGTCCCGCCGCCGGTGCGGTGCGCACGGAACCCTGACCGTGAACCGGATCCCCGTCTATGAGGCCCTCTCCCACATCTACAACAGCGCGGGCGGGGACAACCGGCTCATCCTCCTGGACACCGGACGTGAGCTGGTGTCGACCACCGACCACAGCCCTCCCGAGGCGGTGCCGCCTGGTGGGCGTGACGCGGCGGACGCGCGCATGTGGTCCTACTTGTTCGGGGAGCACGAACGGACACTGCACGCGCGGGCACGTTCCACCCTCGGGGACACGATCGGCACCGCCGGATCGCTGGAACGGTGGAACGAACACCTGTGGCTGCTGCTGGACCTGGCCTCCGCGCATGCGCGCCGCCTGGCCTTCGACGCCTTCGCCGAGTCCCTGGAGGAGCTGCGAGGGACCGAGGCGCACGCGACCCTCGCGCCGCTGTTCGGTCTGTGGGCGTTGAACGGGATCACCGACAGGGCCGCCGAACATCTGGCGTCGGGAAGCCTCACCCCGGAGGAGTACACGGCCATGCGGGACCTGCGCCGTTCCCTGTTGGAGGAGTTCGACGCGGAGGTCCTTGTGGACGCGCTGGACATTCCCTTCGAACAGATCCGTGCCCCCCTCGCCTCACCCGACTACGTGCGCCTGCTCGGTACGGCGGGCGCCTGAGAGTCGCGGGTCCCTCGGGGCCCGCGTACCCTTCCTCCGCCGTCCGTGCCGGGCGTTCCGCGCCGACACGGACGGGACGCCCGAGCGTGGACCCTCGTCGTCCCGGTCAGGCCTGGGAGGCGCCCTCGCGGGCGATGCGTCGGTGGAAGAAGGCCAAGGCCACCACGACCAGGGCCAGGCTCACAGCGGCGATGCCCGCGGCGAACAGCGGCTCAAGGAGTGCGATCTCGACGGTGGTGTAGCGCATCGGCGCGGTCTCGGGGTCACGGATATGAGCCAGGGTGCCCAGGGTCTTGTAGCCCGCCCAGCCGACGAAACCCACCGCCAGCAGCACCTCCACCGCCAGCACACCGCGGTGGGCGGCCGTGAACCGCCACCCGCTGATGTGTCGGGCGAAGACGGCCTGGGCGTTCTTACGGGCGTGGATCAGACACACCGCGATACCGGTGATGAACAGCACCAACGTCCCCGCCACCAGGTTGAAGGCCTCCACCCGGGTCTGCTGGACGATGCGCCGGTACTCGTCCGCGGCCTGCTGGGCGACCGGCTGCACGCTGTTGATGTAGACCGCCAGCGAGGAGCCCTCCATCGCCTCGTGGACGTCCCGCGGGTCGGGAAAGACGATGCCTCCTGAGGTGGCGTCACCGTAGTAGCTGGACGGGTGCAGGATGTCGGACCCGTTGGGAATGGTCAGCACCACCGGATCGCGCAGGAAGGGCGCGTTGCCGTTGGGGCCGTAGCTGTACGACCCGTAGGTGAACAGCTGCTGGTCCGAGGCCAGGGGCAGCACCTCGATGTCCACCTCCAGACCGGGGCCGTCCCGGCCCTGATACTCGTGGATCCAGACGTCCGCGCCTTGGGCGAGGTCCTCTTGGTGTTCGGCGAGGGTGTCGGGTATCAGCAGGCGCACCCGGTTCTCCCCCTCTGTGGGGCCGTAGCGTTGCCCGTCCGGGGCCAGCACGGGCTGGGCCCGCAGGTAGGTGTCGTTGACCACGAACAGGTCGAAGTCCGTGCCTTCGGCTCTGCCCGGGAGCAGGGACGAGCCGTGTTCGGAGGAGGCGTGGATGACCCGGCCTTGGGCGTCCAGCCCCCGAAGCCACTCGCCGATCTCCGCTGACTTCTCCTTCTCCTGGAGTTCGCTGACGCTGCCGGTGAAGGAGATGCGGGAGGTCTGACCGGCCGCGGCGAAGAGCTCCCTTCCTGCGTGCTGCTCGGCCAGATTGGTCAACGACAACACCAGACTGGAGGCGAAGGCCAGCACCAGCGCCAGAGCGGGAACGCGAACGGCGTAGGAACCCACCAGGGCCAACCGCGCGGGCAGGTGGCCCTTCAGCGCCGCCAGGATGTCGGTGCGGTGCAGCAGCGCCAGTACCGCCACGTGGGTGGCCAGCATGACCGTGGTGAACACACCGACGTAGAACAGCGCCACCTTCGAGAACTGGGCGAAGTGCGCCAGCCCGTTGTAGAAGAAGAGCAGGGCGGTGGTGGTGGCGGCGATCAGCGCGGCGGCCACCACCCAGAACCGCGACAGCTGCCCCAGGTCCCGTAGCAGGACGCGGGACAGGGACATGCCCTGCAGTCGCAGCACGGCGTAGGAGCGGGCGTTGAGCAGCACCCCGGAGCCGACCGCCACGAAGGCGCACAGGGCGGCGATGGTCAGGGCGGCGAGCAGCGTCCTGCCCGTGGCGACGTGGAACCAGCCCAGGACGTCTCCCTCTTCGGCGACGAATCCGCCCAGGCCGAGGCCGGACAGGTCGTCGAGGAAGGAAAAGGCGCTCTGGCGGGGGCCGAAGACGTAGTAGAAGCCGCGTGGGTCCAGGTGTTCCAGGTCGGTGAAGGGGTGGACCTCGGTTCGGTAGTCGGGGGAGAAGGCCGGGTAGCCCTCCTCCAGCCACGCGCCGCTGGGGGTGGTGGGGTCGCCGACCGCGAGGTAGAGGTGGCGCAGTCCTGCGGGGTCGTCCAGGTCGGGAAGTTCCAGGGCGACGTTGACCCGGTGGGTCTGGGCGAAGGCCTGGACCGAGTCCACGACCTTTTCGGTGGTGGCGCGGCCGTCGGATTCGCGGATCCACACCAGGGAGGTCTGGTCATCGGGGGTGATCTCCTGCACCTCTTTGACCACGAGGAAGGCCAGGACGGCCGACAGGGCCAAGAGGGCCGCGTGGATGAAGGTGATGCTGCGATGGAGCACGGGAAGGGGGTTTTCCGAGGTTCGGGGGGTGAAGGAGACCCGGCGACGAGAGGGAGCCCTCCCCTCACCGGACCGTCCAGGGTACTGGTCGCCTCGTCGGCGCGGGCCGGAGCGGAGCCGGCCTTGGTGGTCAGCCTTCCGAAGAGGCGGCGTTGACGCAGTACACGTGCGCGTTCATATCGGGCTCCTGTGCCAGGAGGTGGTCGATGGTGGCCCAGAACAGTGGCAGCCACGGGTGCGGGAGGGCCCTGTCCCGGTCGAGCCGGTCGCCGTAGAAGGGGACCTCCTCGTGGAACGGGGCCGCCTGGACGAGGGAGCACGCGGGCGCGGGGGAGCCTTCGACGGGGCCGATCCGACAACCGAAGGTCGTCCGGCGGGGACCGGCTCTCAAGGGGGCGTCGGGGATCCAGCCATCGTCCATGACGACGTCGACGTAGGCCTCGTGCACGTCGCCGTGGTCGTAGAGATAGGCGTGGTAGGCCGCGAACGCGCCGTGTTCGTTGTCGACGAAGCCGCGGATCCGCAGGTGCTCGGAGCCGCAGTGGCCGCATGTGAAGGGGGTGACCTGGCGGTCGGGGGTGATTCTCAGCTGCATTGCCGGATTGTCCCATCCTGCCCTGACTTCCGCTATCGACCTTTGTCACCTGTATCTTGCGCACCTCGTTCGGACCCTCGCGCCCGGCGGCGAGGTACCGCTACCGGAGCCTGCTCACGGCGGTTCTTTCCCGGTGTTCCGGGTCTGGTGTCCCATGCCGTCGTCCCCGGAGGAACGGCCACCCAGGTGTCTGTCGCACACACGCGAAAGAGCCGATTTCGTCGCCGTCCGTGGTTACCCGGATGCGCTCCGAGGAAATGTCGCTGACAATCGGGGTCCCCCGACCGAAAGGAACCGACATGCGGTTCTTTCTCCCCCTCGCGGCGACGGCCCTGATCCTGGCCCCGGCCTGCGTGACCCTGGCGCCGACGACCGCCCGCGCCCAGGAACGCGACCCGGTCCTCTTCGTGCACGGATACGGCGGAAGCGCGGACGACTGGGAGACGATGATCGACGACTTCACCGACGACGGCTGGAACCCGGACGTACTGTACGCACTCGACTACGACTCCGACGCCTCCAACGTGCAGACCGCGGAGCTGATCGAACAGGAGGTCTCCCGGGTCCTCGATGAGACCGGCCACGACAAGGTGGACATGGTCACCCACTCCATGGGCGGACTGTCCTCCCGCTGGTACCTGAAATTCCTCGACGGGCACCGCAACGTCGACGACTGGATCTCCCTCGCCGGGCCCAACCAGGGTTCCACCGTGGAACTGCCGTGTGTGAACACCTCGCCCTCCTGCCAGGAGGTGGTCGTGGGATCGTCGTTCCTGCGGCGGCTCGACTCCGGAGACCCCACCCCGGGCGACGTCACGTACACGACCTTCCGGTCGTTGTGCGACCTCATCGTCAGGCCTTCGACGAACGTGACCCTTCCCGGAGCCGAGAACCACCGGGTCGGCTGTGTCGGCCACATCTCCTTCCTGCGGGACGCCGGGGTGTCCGAGGGCGTGCGCGCCACCCTGTCCTGATCGGGGCCCGGCCCTCCCCGACGACCGCCTCCGTACTCTGGAAGAGGACCGCCGCCCCGTCCCCGCGACGCGGACGGACGCGCCATGGGTCCCCGGATCAGGAGAGGAAGGCGTTCATCACCTCGACCAGCGCGCGCCGGGCCTCCTCGTCGCCGATCTCGGGCGTGCCGTCGCCCGTCTGGTCGCCGTAGGCCCCGAACTGGGCGTGGTTCATCCCCTCGATCTCGTGCACGAGGGCGTCATCGGGCAGGAAGGCACGACGTTCGCGCACGGCGGTGGGGGTCGAAAGGCCGTCACGTGAGCCCGAGACCGAG
>CALGOD010000177.1 GCA_937957845.1 uncultured Nocardiopsis sp. | reverse complement strand
TCCACCACCCAGGCCGCGAACTCCAGGTTCTCCCTGATCCGCTCCTCGTCCCACCCCCGCCAGGCCGGTCGGGCACGCAGGCGCGCGGCCAGGACGTCGGGCTCACAGGTCAGCGCGAGATAGTGGACGTCCGTGAACAGGGCGCGCTCGGGCAGTGGTTCGAACTCCGGCGGCATCACCGTCCCGCACAGCACGACGGGCCGCCCGCTCTGCTGCACCATGGCGGCCGTACGCAGCCATGTGGAACGGAACAGGCGGTGATCGTGGGCGGGGTCCCTGAGCCCGCCGACCCACAACAGATCCTGTTCGAGGACGACGAAACGGCTCCTGAGCCTTTCCAGGAGCATCCCGGCGATGGTGGACTTACCGGTGCCGCTGGGACCCGACACGCAGTACAGGGGCAGGCGCAGGAACGGGCGGGTGCGCAGGCAGGAGGCGCAGCGCAACGTCGAGGTCCCCGCGCCGGTGTCGGGGACCTCGTCCCATTCCCCGCAGTGGACGCAGATCAGCGGGTGCACGGGTTTCCTCGGTCGGTTCGGGCTCCGGGGTCAGTCGAAGAGCTGTTCCAGGAAGCTCTTGCGGCGCCTCCTGTACGGCGGGGGCGAGTCCCGATAGCCGCCGTGGTAGCCACGCGGGGAGTCGGGATAACCACCGCGGTAGCCGCGCGGAGAGTCGGGGTAGCCGCCGGGATGGCCGGCCACGGGAGCCTGGGGGTAGGCGGGCGGCGGGGTCTGGGGGGCCGGGGGCGGCGCGAAACCGTAGTGCCGTCGCTCGGCGTCCACGATGCGCTCCAACTCTCCCCGGTCCAGGAAGATGCCCTGACAGCCGTCACACTGTTCGATGTGGACGCCCTGCCGGTCGAAGGTGCGCATGGTGCTTTGACATTTGGGACAGATCACGGGGGGACGTTACCCGATCCGCGTCAAGAACGGTTAAGGAAAGGACCGTCACCGGGTGGACGGAGTCCACCGCGAGCCTCGCGGGCGAAGGCGCGGCGGACTCCGGGAGAGCGCGGGGGAGGATCACTCCGGTGAGGCCAGCATCAGGGAGCGGGCCGCCTCGGTGACACTGCCCGACAGCGACGGGTAGACCGAGAAGGTGTGGGCGATGTCATCCACGGTCAGACGCTGTTGGACCGCGATGGACACGCCCAGGATGAGTTCGCTCGCACGAGGCCCGACGATGACCCCGCCCAGCACGATGCCGGTGTGCTGGCGGCAGATCAGCTTGACGAAACCGTCCCTGACCTCGTTCATCTTGGCCCGAGGGTTGGTGTTGAGCGGCAGGGTGACCGTCCGGCCGTCGATCCGGCCGCTGCGCACGTCGTCCTCGCTGGCGCCCACCGCGGCCAGTTCGGGGTGGGTGAACACGGTGGAGGCCACAGTGGAGAGCTTGAGCGGGGCGACGGCCTCGCCGAGCGCGTGCCACATGGCGATGCGGCCCTGCATCGCGGCCACGGAGGCCAGCATGTTCACACCCGTGCAGTCACCCGCCGCGTAGACGCCGGGGACGGTGGTGCGCGAGACCCGGTCGACCTCCACGAACCCTCCGTCGTCCAGACGTACGCCGGCCTCCTCCAGACCGAGGTCCGCCGTGTTGGGGATCATGCCGACCGTCATCAGACAGTGGCTGCCCTCCACCGTGCGACCGTCGGAGAGGGTGACGAGCACACCGTCGCCGATGCGTTCGACCGACTCGGCGCGGGTCCGGTTGAGGACGGTCATGCCGCGGCGCATGAAGACCTCCTCCAGCACCTCGGCGGCGTCGGCGTCCTGGGTGGGCATGACACGATCACGGGAGGAGACCAGGGTGACGTCGGACCCCAGGGCCTGGTAGGCACTGGCGAACTCGGCTCCGGTGACTCCCGAGCCGACCACGATCAGCTTCTCGGGAAGTTCCTCCATGTCATAGATGTGGCGCCAGGTGAGGATGCGTTCGCCGTCCGGCTTGGCCGAGGGCAGCTCGCGCGGGTGCGCGCCCGTGGCGATGAGCACGACGTCGGCGCGCAGTCGCTGGTCACCGACCGCCACGATGCGCGGGTCGACCAGACGGGCCTCACCGCTGATGACCTTCACGCCCTCCTTGATCAGACGCGCCCGGGTGTCCTCGGACTGGGCTCGGGCCAGGCGTTTGATCCGGGAGTTGACCTGGTCGCTGTCCACGTTGACCGAGGTCTTGTCGTGACCGTCGTGACCGTCGTGGATGTGGATACCGAGGTGGTCGGCCTCGCGCACGTACGTGGTGCGGGTGGACGTGGCGATCAGGGTCTTGGAGGGAACGCAGTCGGTCAGGACGCAAGCGCCACCGATGCCGTCGCGTTCCACCACGGTCACGTCCGCGTCGAGTTGCGCGGCGACCAACGCCGCCTCATAACCCCCGGGCCCGCCACCGATGATCACGACCTTAGTCACGCTGCTTCACTCCCTCTGGGCCGAGCCGCCACGCGCGCCTCGTGATCGGACGATATGCGGGCATGACGGGGCACCACCTGAATTCATCTTTTCCTCCCATTGTCGGCCATGCCGACCGGCGGAAACAGCAGACGCCCCGGGCACGACCGCTTCCACGCCGTCATCGACGCCCGTTCTCGGTACGCACCGGACCCGCTCGCACCGAGCTCACGGCCCCGCACCACCGTCGACCGGGGCACCAAGGCGGGAGCCCGTCGCGCTCCGCGGGATCGGCCTCGTGACGCACATGACAGGGGGACCGGCGTCCGTGGACGGTCCGGACACACGCGTCCGCGCCTACGGAACATTCCGACCCCCCGCAGGTAGCATCCGTCGTGTGATGGAACGAGAGCAGCGGGCGAGGACGACCGGTGGCGCGAAGGAACTGGCGGCCGGAGCGGCGCACGAGTTGCTGTCCCGCACCGGGGCCGACAGCTTCGACGCGCTGGTGGTGCTCGGCTCGGGGTGGGCGGGCGCGGTGGACACACTGGGTTCGCACGACATCGAGTTCGACGCCACCGAACTGCCCGGTTTCCACTCGCCCACGGCGGAGGGCCACTCCTCCAAGATCCGCAGCATGTGGGTGGGCGAGAAGCGTGTGGTCGTGTTCATGGGACGCATCCACCTCTATGAGGGCTACGGGCCGCTGGAGATCACCCACGCGGTACGCACGGGACTGGCCGCGGGTGCGACGATCGCCGTACTGACGGGGTCGGCGGGGTCCTTGCGCACCGACTTCTCCCCGGGGCAACCCGTGGTGGTCCGCGACCACATCAATCTGACCGCCCGCTCCCCGCTCACCGGTTCCTCGTTCGTGGACCTTTCCGACGCCTACAGCGCCAGGCTACGGCGTGTGGTCAACGAGGTCGACGTGACCCTGGCCGAGGGCGTGTACGTGTCCACGATCGGACCACAGATGCAGACGCCCTCGGAGCTGAAGGTGCTGCGTCAGGCGGGGGCGGACCTGGTGGGGCGGTCGATCGCCCTCGAGACCATCGCCGCCGTGGAGATGGGCGCCGAGGTGTTGGGGCTGGCGATGATCAGCAACGACGCGGTCGGCACGCTGTTCGAGCCCTTCGAGGCCGAACGTGCGCTGGAAGTGGTCACGCAGAGGTCGAGGCGGTTGGGCGAGCTGCTCAACAGGGTGATCACCCGCATGTAGGGACGGCTCCGCGAGGCCGGCACGGAGCGGGTCCGTGCCCACGGCCACGTGTCCCCTTCAAGGGTCCGACAGGGCACGGGGCCTTCGACGGGGGGACGGGGATGACGTCACCGTCCGGGTGGGGCGCCTCCGACCAGATCACTCGGTACCGGCGTGGCGAGCGTACACCCCGAGGCCAGGGGTGGACGGTACCGACCATGATCCGACCGGAGGCGGTATTCGCCCCGGTGTCCTACGTCGCGCGGGATCCCCGCAGATCCCGTTGGACTCACGACCCGGACACTTTCCTTCTCGTTATCCAGTTGTACCGCGCGCGACGCCCTCGGTTCGGCCCCGGCAGGACGTCCGTCCGCGCGAAGTCCGCCCCCGGAACCTCCCCTTAGGCATGCCTTACCTAACCAGAAAATCGAGGGGCGCGTCAAGCCCGTGTGGAACAACGCCGGGCCCGGCCTCCGTGCGGGACGGAGCCGGGCCTGATCGGAAGGGGCGACGATGCTCAGACCAGCAGGAACACCGCCACGACGAAGACCACGGTCGCGACGACGACCACGATGACCTCCAGGGGGCCCATGGTCTGTGGTTCCTCCCCGGCGCCCAGAGCGGCGGGGCCGGCCTCGTCCACGTTCCTGATCGGGCCGCTGAGCGGACGCGCCTTGTGACGCTCGGCGTCCCGTCGCAACCGGTGGGCCACCAGGTCCACCGGTCGCATACCCGCGGGATCCTCGTCCTCCTGATCGAGGTATCCCCCCTCACGCCGCATGTTGTCGCGGACCTTCTGGCGCTTCGTCTCACGCAGCGGCCAGGAACGCACGATCCGGCCCGGGGTGTGCACCCGCAGGACGTCGGTGACGTCCACCCAGAGCACCGCGGCCCATGGCACGAAGGTCTCGCGCAACGGATTGACCACCCTCAGCCCGCGCTCGGTGGAGACCACACGCGGACGCAGCCACACCAGGTACGCCGCGGAGACCGAGAGCACCAGCAGAGCCCCGGCGACCCAGGCCTCGCGGCCCTGCCCACGCCAGAGCACGTCCAGCAGGAGCAGGACCGCGACGACGATCCACACGACCGCCACCACCCGGGTGAAGGTCGAGTAGTGGGTCGTGGGCTTGGTCCCGTCCATCAGCTGGTCGCCCACTTCAACTGAGCGAAACCGGGCTTGATGATGCCGTTGATCAGGGACAGACGCTCGTCGAAGGGCAGGAAGGCCGACTTCATGGCGTTGACCGTGAACCACTGCAGGTCGTCCCAGCCGTATCCGAAGGCCTCGGAGAGCTTGGCGAACTCCTCCGACAGGCTGGTCCCGCTCTGAAGCCGGTTGTCGGTGTTGACCGTGACGCGGAAGCGCAGGTCGCGCAGGAGCCCGATGGGGTGCTCGGCGATGGAGGGCGCCGCTCCGGTCTGCACGTTGGAGCTGGGGCACATCTCCAGCGGCACCCGCTTGTCCCGCACGTACTGGGCCAGGCGCCCGAGCCGGGGTGCGCCTCCGCCATCGGTGGCGATGTCGTCGATGATGCGCACACCATGCCCCAGGCGGTCGCATCCGCACCACTGCAGGGCCTCCCAGATGGACGGCAGCCCGAAGGCCTCGCCCGCGTGGATGGTGAAGTGGAAGTTCTCACGGCGCAGGTACTCGAACGCGTCCAGGTGGCGGGTGGGCGGGTTGCCCGCCTCGGCTCCCGCGATGTCGAAACCCGACACGCCCGAGTCGCGGTAGCGGACCGCCAACTCGGCGATCTCCGACGACCGCGCGGCGTGTCGCATGGCGGTGACGAGCTGCCCCGTGCGGATGTCGCGCCCCTGTTCCGCGGCGCGCTTTCGTCCCAGGTCCAGACCTTCCTGGACGGCCTCGACGACCTCCTCCAAGGTCAGTCCCGCCTCCAGGTGCTGTTCGGGGGCATAACGCAGTTCGGCGTAGACCACGCCGTCGGCGGCCAGGTCCTCGGCGGCCTCCGCCGCGACGCGCACCAGGGAGTCACGGGTCTGCATGACCGCGGTGGTGTGCGCGAACGTCTCCAGGTAGCGCTCCAGGGAACCGGAGTCCGAGGCGTCGCGGAACCACCGGCCCAGCTCCTCGGAGTCGTGGGTGGGAAGGCCGTCGTAACCGGTCTCCCCGGCCAGTTCCACGATGGTGGACGGCCGCAGTCCGCCGTCGAGGTGGTCGTGCAGGAGTACCTTCGGCGCCCGTCGGATCTGTTCAACTGTGAGTGGCTGGTTCATGGATTCAGGATGCCACCAGCCGGAGGGGGAACCCCAACGGGCAGAGTCGAGTTACCCGGATTCCGGTAGATTCGGCCTTCTCCGGCCGGCGGGACCCGATCTGGCTATGCGCTGACTCGCGCCGTGGTCCTCCGCCGGCCGTGCCGGTCCGACCGTCCTCAGGCCAGGGCCTCCTCGCTGTCCACCCGGGTCCTGCCCTGGGAGTCGTCCATCGCCGCCAGCGCGGTCAGCGCGGTCGTGGCCATGAAACGGGTGCCCGTACCGATGGCGCGCTCGTCCACGTCGAAGGTGCCCCGGTGCAGGTCCAGCATGGGCCCCGCCCAGTCCGGGGAGTGGGTGCCAAGGCGCGCCAGCGCACCGGGGGCCTGCTCCAGGTACCAGGCGAAGTCCTCGCCGCCCAGACTCTGCGGCGTCGGGGCCACCGCCTCCGGGCCCAGGGCCGCGATGACCGCCTCCTGCATGATGTCCACGCTGGTCGACTCGTTGATGGTGGGGGGTACG
>CALGOD010000176.1 GCA_937957845.1 uncultured Nocardiopsis sp. | reverse complement strand
GAGCGGGGTACTCCGTGCAGCAGGTGCGCGACCTCGAACGCGACGGTGTGCTGCCTGCGGCCACGCGCACGGCTGCGGGGTACCGGGTCTACGGGGAGGTCCATGTGCGCTCCGCGTCGGCCTATCGAAGGCTCGCGGCCGCGGTGGGCCCGGTCCAGGCCAAAAGGATCGTCCGCGCCGTGCACGAGCGACCGCTCCCGGAGGCACTGGCCCTCCTCGACGCGGCGCACGCGCGGCTGGACGCCGAGCGCACGCGGCTCCGGCACGCGCGGCAGGCGGTCGCGGCGATCGCGACCGAACCGGTCGAGGACGTGCGCGCGTCGGACGCCATGGGCGTCGCCGAGCTCGCCGCGGCGCTCGGAGTGCGACCTTCGACGCTACGGCACTGGGACGCCGAGGGACTCGTCGTCCCCGACCGGGTCTCCTCCCGAGGAGTGCGGAGATACACCCCCTTCCAAGTGCGGGAGGCCAGAATCGTGCATCAGCTGCGCACCGCCGGGTACCGCGTGGACGCGTTGCGGGAGCTGATGCCGCACCTGCGGCGCGGGCGCCGGCCGGCGGATGTCCAGGCGGCTCTGGAGGCCAGGGACGAGGACATCACGGTCCGCTCCCGCGCCCTGCTCGACGCCGCCGCCGCGCTGAGCGACGTGATCGCGCTTTCCGGGGCCGAGGCGGGTGGTCGAGCGGGGTCCCTGAGCTCGCGGTGACACGGGGGCGTACATCGGAACGGGGTCGTGCCGGTGCGGGAGCGTCGGTGTCGCGGCCCGGTCTCGGAAGGGAAGCGGCGCGGCGGCCCGAGGCCGCCGCGCCGTCGCGGTGTCACCCGTGGTCAGGGGGTCAGTTCGCGCTGCAGGAGACCGTGGGCCAGGTCCAGTTGCCGTTGTGCTTGATGGTGACGCCCCAGTTGTTGCCGTTGCCGTTGGGGCGGGCGGTCAGCACCTGGGAGCTGGGCCAGTCGGCGCTGATGTTCCAGGTGGAGAGGATCTCTGCGGGCTGGGGGACGTTCATCGTCACGGTCCAGTTGTCGGAGCCCGAAACCGAGACGTTGAGGTTGTAGCGGTCGTTCCACTGCTGGCCGGCGGAGAGGGTCGCGGTGCAACCGCCCGGGTTTCCGGGGCCAGGGTCTCCGGGACCGGGGTCTCCGGGGTTTCCGCCGCCGGAGGAGCCGACCGTGATGTTGGAGTTGCCGCTGCTCTGGTAGCCCTCGGTCGCCATGATCATGTAGTCGTGGTTGCCCAGGTTCATTCCGGCGCGGGCCCAGGCGTCGAAGTGGTTGCCGGAGGTGATGGTTCCGCCGGTCCGCTTGGACTGTCGGACGCTCCAGTACTGGGGGAAGGTCGCGGTGCCCTCGATGGAGGGGGCGTTGTAGCGCATCGTTCGGTAGATGTCGTAGGTGCCGCCGTCGCTGGTGACCGTGCCCATGAAGTCCCCGGTGGGCCGGTAGGTACCCCAGTTGTCGACGATGTAGTACTCCACGAGCGGGCTCCGGGTCCACCCGTAGAGGGTCAGGTAGGCGTTGCCGGACGGGTTGAAGGTGCCCGAGTAGGTCACGGCCCTGCGTCCGCCGGTGGCCCAACCCTTGCCGGCGACGAAGTTGCCGGTGTTGCTCCAGGAGGTGCTGTAGTTGCCGCCGGAGCCCATCTGCATGGAGACCGTGCCGGGGCTGTCGGTCCAGAACGAGTAGAAGTAGCCGCCGTGGTTGCCGGTCTGGTTGGAGTCGACGGTCTGGGCGGCGGCGACGCCGGGCAGCAGCGCCATGGCCGTGACCATCGCCACCGCCACCGCGCAGACGCGTCCGAGGAACTGTCCGGCGCGGCCGCGTACGCGGTTCCGGGGTCATGTGGAGGAGTTTTTCATGTGTGTGTTTCCTCTGGGAGAGGACCGATGGGGGGTGGTGCGACCTGAGGGGTGGTCCTGGCGCGGAGGCCGTCCCGGACCCGGGTCGCGGTGGGTGACACACGTTGACAGCGGGTGAGGGCTGTCGGTGCTGACAGTGTCCGTCCGGCATCTCATGTTGTCAATAATTTTCCGGAAAATTCCGGACGCTAATGTGCGGGGATGCTGGGGCGTGGAAGTGACATGCCTGGTCCCAGTGCTGCGAAAAGAAGAATCCCCCGACATGTCGGCGTCTCTTCCGGAAAGATTTCGGAGATCGCGGTGGGGAAGTGCCGAGCGGAGGTGCGAGCGGCCGGTCCGGTTCGGCGAGGCTGAGAATGGAGCCGTTCTCGGACGAGAGTCTCAGAACCGCATGCCCGCCCGTTCGGCCGCCGGGTCGGAGGGCCGGCGAGCGGCGATTCCTTCACGGTGCCGGTGGACCTCGCCGCGATGCCGGCACGAGAGCGCGCTTTCGGTGTCCCGCCGGAGAGGGACGGCTGCGGCGCGGTGGACCGCGCCCCCGCCTCGGCGAGCGTGCCCGGCGTGGGGCGGCGCTTCTAGCATGGGTCCATGAACGAACTCTCACCAGAGCAGACCGGCCGCGTCATCGCCTTGGCCATGGACCTCGCCCGGCAAGGGCGTACGGAGGAGCTGCTGGAGTTCCTCGACCACGGTCTGCCCGTGGACACCCGTGACGAGCAGGGCAACAGCCTGGTGATGCTCGCCGCCTACCACGGGCAGGAGGAGACGGTGCGCGCGCTGGTCGACCGTGGGGCCGACGTGGACCTGCGCAATGATCGTGACCAGACTCCTGTGGCCGGTGCGCTGTTCAAGGGGGAGGAGGGGGTCGTGGCGATGCTCGTCGCCGCGGGCGCCGACCTCGACGCGGGTACGCCCAGTGCCCGGGCCGCGGCCCAGATGTTCGGCCGTGCCCACCTGCTGCCCTGAGCCGGTTCCGGAAAGGGCCGAGCCGACGCGGCGGGGCCGCGTCGGCTCGGTGGATCAGACCCTGATCAGGCCGTCAGGCGTCGCTCAGACGCTGTCGGAGTTGGGGTCGGTCGAGGAGACCTTGCCCGCCTGCAGGGCCTCGATGGCCTTGCGCACACCCTCACCGTAGGCCGGGTCGGCCTTGGTGCAGTTGCTGATGTGGCGCTCGATGGTGGCCTGGGAGGCGCCGTCGATCGCGCGCGCGGTGTTCTCGAACAGCCGCTGCTGCTCGTCCGCGTTCATCAGGCGGAACAGGTCGCCCGGCTGCTGGAAGTAGTTGTCGTCGTCCTCGCGGTAGTCGAACCGGTCGGCGCTGGCACCCACACCCAGAGCGGGCTCGGCGTAGGCGGGCTGCTCCTGCCAACGGCCGTAGGAGTTGGGCTCGATGCCCGGGACGCCGCCCTGGTTACCGTCCACGCGCATGGCACCGTCACGGTGGTAGGTGTTGACGACCTTGGCGCCGCGCGGGTAGTTCACCGGGATCTGGTGGTGGTTGACGCCCACGCGGTAGCGGGCGGCGTCACCGTAGGAGAACAGGCGACCCTGGAGCATGCGGTCGGGGGAGACACCGACGCCCGGGACCAGGTTGGCCGGGGTGAAGGCGGCCTGCTCCACGTCCGCGAAGTAGTTCTCCGGGTTGCGGTTGAGCTCGAACTCGCCGACCGGGATGAGCGGGTAGTCCTTCTTGGACCAGACCTTGGTGAGGTCGAAGGGGTGGAAGCGGTAGTCCGCGGCCTCCGCCTCGGGCATGATCTGGACGTACATCGTCCACTTGGGGTAGTCGCCCCGCTCGATGGCCTCGAACAGGTCGCGCTGGGAGGACTCGCGGTCCTCGGCGATGACCTTGGCGGCCTCCTCGTCGGTGAGGTTCTTGATGCCCTGCTGGGTGCGGAAGTGGAACTTGACCCAGAAGCGCTCGCCCGCCTCGTTGAGGAAGGAGAAGGTGTGCGAGCCGAAGCCGTGCATGTGGCGGTAACCGGCCGGGATGCCACGGTCGGACATCACGATGGTGACCTGGTGCAGGGACTCGGGGAGGTTGGTCCAAAAGTCCCAGTTGTTCTCCGCGGAGCGCATGTTGGTGCGCGGGTCGCGCTTGACGGCGCGGTTGAGGTCGGGGAACTTCAGCGGGTCGCGGAAGAAGAACACCGGGGTGTTGTTACCGACGACGTCCCAGTTGCCCTCCTCGGTGTAGAAGCGCAGGGCGAAACCGCGGATGTCGCGCTCGGCGTCGGCGGCGCCACGCTCGCCGGCGACGGTGGAGAAGCGGGCGAACATCTCGGTCTTCTTGCCGACCTCGGAGAAGATCGCGGCCTTGGTGTACTTGGTGATGTCGTGGGTGACGGTGAAGGTACCGAAGGCGCCGGAACCCTTGGCGTGCATGCGACGCTCGGGGATGACCTCACGGTCGAAGTGCGCGAGCTTCTCCAGGAACCACAGGTCCTGCAGCAGCATCGGCCCGCGGGGGCCGGCCGTCAGGCTGTCCTGGTTGTTGGCGACGGGTGCGCCGCCGGCGGTGGTCAGCGGTTTGGTGTTGTCCTGCGTCATCGATTCCTCGTCCTGAGATGGGATCTTTGTGGTGCTGCGGTGAGGCCACCGGCTGCCGTCAGCGCTTCTGGCAGGTGGGGCAGATGCCCCAGTAGGTGACCTCGACCTCGTCTATGGCGAAACCGTGGTCCTGGGAACCCGTCATGCAGGGGGCCGAGCCGGTCGCGCAGTCCACGTCGGCGATCGCGCCGCAGCCGCGGCAGACCACGTGGTGGTGGTTGTCGCCCACGCGCCGTTCATAGCGGGCGGGTGAGCCCTCCGGTTCGATCCGCCTGATGAGTCCGGTGTCGGTCAGGGCCTTGAGCACGTCGTACACCGCTTGGGTGGACACTGCACCGAGCTCGTCGCGGACGACTTTGAGAACGGTGCCGGCATCGGCGTGGGGATGGGCCCCGACCGCCTCCAGGACCGCGACCCGTGGTCGTGTCACGCGCAACGAGGCGTCCCGAAGGAGGGCCTCGGTCTCCGTCTGGTGCATGCCTCCATTAAAGCAGCTTTTCTGGAATGATTCCAATCAAGGGGTTTGTGGGGTCCCCGGCGAGGGGCCGAGGGATGGGCGGACGCCCGGTGGAGCCCGGACTCCCTGTGTCGTAAGGTCTTCAGTCCACAGGGACCATACGCGGCACGGTGAGGAGAGGGACCGGACATGGCCAAGAAGAAGAGCAAGTCGGGTCGGCGCACCGGACGCGGCAAGGGCGCCAACGAGATCCGTCGGGGACCCACGAGGGATCCCGGCCCCACCGCGAACGTCGGCTGTTACTTCATGCTCGTGGCGATGCTGGTCATCGGACTGGTCATCGTGCTGCTGGAGGTGTTCGGCTGACGGTCCGGGGACGGCGTCCGCGCGCCCTCATCCGTGGGTGCCGTCCAGCAGCTTCTTCTGCACTTTGCCCATCGCGTTGCGCGGCAGTTCGCGCACCACGCGCACCTCGCGCGGGCGTTTGTGCGCCGATAGGCGCCGGGCCACGAAGTCGATGACGGCTTCGGGGCGGATGTCCTGTCCCACCAGGTAGGCCACGATCCGCTGACCGAGGTCGTCGTCGGCCTCGCCCACCACCGCCGCCTCGGACACCGAGGGGTGACCCAGCAGAGCCGCCTCGACCTCGCCGGCGCCCACACGGTGGCCGCCGGTCTTGATCATGTCCACCGACATCCGGCCCACGATCCGGTGCCAACCCTCGGGATCGCGCACCGCCGCGTCGCCCGTGCGGAACCAGCCGTCCTCGGTCCAGGACTCGGCCGTGGCCTGGGGCAGACCGAGATAGCCCTCGAACAGGGTGGTACCGCGCACTTGCAGCTCGCCGATGCTTCGACCGTCCTCGGGCACGGGCCGACCGTGCTCGTCACGAAGCCGCGTCGTGATCCCGGGCAGCGCCGTGCCCACCCAGCCGGTACGCCGCGCCGCGTCGGCGCGCGCGGCCACGGTGATCAGCGTCTCGGTCATCCCGTACCGCTCCACGGGACTGTGTCCGGCCGTCTCCCGCAGTGCCTCGGCCACCGTGTCGGGCAGCGGGGCGCTGCCGGACACCAGCAGCCGTGCTCCGGCCAGGGCGCGTGCGCTTTCGGGGTCGCGGGCGACGCGCGACCACACGGTCGGCACACCGAAGAACAGGCTTCCGGCGGGGTGTGTCCCGGCCGCGGCGGCGTAGGCGGCGGGGGAGGGGCGCACGGTGTGCAGGAGAGGACCGCCCACGCGCAGGGCGCCCAGCACCCCCAGGATCAGGCCGTGCACGTGGAACAGGGGCAGGCCGTGCACCAACACGTCCTCAGGCGTCCAGTCCCAGGCGTCGGCGAGCGCGTCCAGGTCGGCGGCCACGGCACGGCGTGAGATGACCGCACCCTTGGGCGGGCCGGTGGTTCCGGAGGTGTACATGATCAACGCGGTGGTGTCGGGAGGGGGCTCGGGCAGAAGGAGTGA
>CALGOD010000175.1 GCA_937957845.1 uncultured Nocardiopsis sp. | reverse complement strand
TGGTCGCTGGCCACCACCCGTTCCGCGCTGGAGCACCGGGCCGCCGTCGTCGCCGACGACCGGGAGGCCTGCCTCGTGGCCCTCGACGCCCTGGCCGAGGGGCGACCCGACCCCCACGCCGTGCTCGGCGTGGCGAGGAACGACCGACGGCCCGTCTTCGTCTTCCCCGGCCAGGGCGGGCAGTGGGAGGGCATGGCGGTGGAACTCATGGAGTCCTCACCGGTGTTCGTCCGGCGCATGGCCGAGTGCGAGAAGGCGTTGGCCCCCCACATCGACTGGTCACCGACCTCGGTGCTGCGGGAGGGGGACGCGGCGCTCATGGAACGCGTGGACGTGGTCCAACCGGTTCTGTGGGCCGTGATGGTCTCCCTCGCCGAGACATGGATCGCCCACGGGGTGCGACCGACGGCCGTGGTCGGCCATTCCCAGGGCGAGATCGCCGCGGCCTGCGTCGCCGGGGCGCTGTCCCTGGAGGACGCCGCGAAGGTCGTGGCGTTGCGCAGCCGGGCGCTCCTCGAACTGTCGGGCACCGGGGCGATGGCCTCGATCGCCCAGTCCGCCGACCTGGTCGGTGAACGCGTCGCCGCGCTGGGCGGGGACGTGTACGTGGCGGTGGTCAACAGTCCCCTCTCCACGGTCGTGGCGGGCGGGTCCACGCAGGTGCGCGACCTGGTCGCGCGCTACGAGGCGGAGGGCGTCCACGCGCGGATGATCGCCGTGGACTACGCCTCGCACACCCCCCATGTGGAGCGCCTGCGCGAACGCATCACCGCGTCGTTGACCGGGATCAGCCCGAGACGACCGGACATCCCCGTGTACTCCACCCTCACCGGTGGCCGACTGGAGTCCACCCCGATGGACGCCGCCTACTGGTACCGCAACCTCTCCCGCCCGGTCGAGTTCGCCCGGACGACCCGTGCCCTCCTCCAGGACGGTCACGACATGTTCGTCGAGGTCGGCCCGCACCCCGTACTCGCCTCCGCACTCCAGGAGACCTGCGAGGAGTCGGAGGTGCGCGACACCGTGGTCCTGGGCACCCTCCGTCGGGGGGAGGGCGGCGCACGCCGCTTCCTGACCTCCCTGGCAGAGGCCCACGTGCACGGTGCCGCCCCCGACTGGGAACGGGTGTACGGCGGCCGGCGGAACGTGGTGGACCTGCCCACCTACGCCTTCCAACACCAGTACTTCTGGAGGCCCGGCGGGGGTGACGGATCCACCACCGGGGGCGCGCCGACCGCCCCCGGCCGCACGGAGTCCGCCCCCTGGGACGAGTGGTCCTACACGGAGGACTGGGTACCCGTGGGAACCGGCGCCGGCTCCGTCGCGCCGCCCGGTACCTGGCTGCTGTTCGGCTCCGGCCCGACGGACCCCGCTCTTCTGGACTGCGTCGCGGCGTTGGGCTCGCGCGGCCACCAGGTCCGGACCGTGGACGTGTCCGGGGCACCCGACCGCGTGTCCATGGCGGACCTGGTCGCCAAGGCCCGCCAGGGCGTGGCCTCCGTCACCGGAGTGGTCTCGACGCTCGCCCTGACCGGCGCCGACGAGATCGGGGACGTGGCCCCGCCCACCCGCACCACCGGACACGCGGACACCGTCCTGCTCCTTCAGGGCCTCGGCGACGCCGGGGTCACCGCTCCCCTGTGGTGCGTGACCAGGGGGGCCGTCACCGCCGGAGAGGAGCTCTCCGACCCGTCGGCCGCGCTGGTGTGGGGTTTCGGTCGGGTCGCAGCGCAGGAGCACACGGACCGTTGGGGCGGTCTCGTCGACCTGCCCGGGGCGGGCACGCCGGGGGCGGGAGAGGCGCTGGCCTCGATCCTGACGGGGGAACGCGCCGGGGGCGAGGACCAGCTCGCGGTCCGCGGCGACCGGATCCTCGCGCGCCGGCTCACACGGGCACCCTTGAGCCGGATGCGTGCCGTACGCCGTTGGGAGCCCACCGGAACGGTCCTGGTCACGGGCGGAACCGGGGCACTGGGCGCGCACACGGCACGTTGGCTCGCCCGCCGCGGCGCGGAGCACCTGCTGCTGGTGAGCCGACGCGGCGCGGACTCCCCCGGAGCCGGGGAACTGGAGGCCGAACTGCGTGCGGCGGGCGCCCGGGTGACGTTCGCCGCCTGCGACGTCGCCGACCGGACGGCCCTGGCCGGGCTCCTGGAGACGATCCCCGAGGAGTACCCGCTCCGCGCCGTCATGCACACGGCGGCCTCCCTGGACGACGGCGCGATCGACTCGTTGACCCCCGACCAGGTGGCCCGGGCCCTGCGCGCCAAGGCCGACGGGGCGGTGCACCTGCACGAACTCACCCGCGACATGGACCTGTCGGCCTTCGTGCTGTTCTCCTCGGTCGGCGCGGTCTTCGGCGTGTCCGGACAAGGCAACTACGCGCCGGGCAACGCGTTCTGTGAGGCGTTGGCGCACCACCGCCGCATGCTCGGACTTCCCGCCACGTCGGTGGCGTGGGGGGCCTGGGCCGGTGGCGGCATGGCCGAGGACGAGGCGGTCGCCGCACTCCTGAGCCGCCACGGCCTGCCGGCGATGGACCCCGAGGCCGCCGTCACGGCGTTCGAGCACACGCTCGACCGGGACCTGTCCGCGATCGCGATCGCGGCCGTGGACTGGCCGCGGTTCCGTACCGCCTTCACCGCCAACCGGCCCGGTCCGTTCATCGGGGACCTCGGCCTCACCGACTCCGGGGCCCCCGGAGCCGGCGGGACCGCGCAGGGCGGCCTGGAGACGCGACTGTCCGGGCTGGCGCGCGCCGAACGCAGGAGGATCCTCACCGACCAGGTGTGCGAACACGTGGCCGCGATCCTCGGCTACGCCTCCGGCGACGCGCTCGACATCGACCGCGGACTGAAGGACCTGGGCATGGACTCGGTGACCGCCGTCGAACTGCGCAACCGGCTCTCCGCGCTCACCGGGCTGAAACTGCCCTCGGGTCTGGCCTTCTCCCATCCCACGTGCGCGGCGCTCGGCCACCACCTGGAGGAACGACTGTTCGGCGACACCGAACAGATCGTGATGACGCGCATCGACGGTATCGAGGCGGCCCTGGCCGAGGCCGAGGACTCCGCACTGGACCGTGAAGCCGTCGCCCGACGACTGCGTGGGCTACTCGACCGGATCTCCCCGCGAAACCCCCGGGCGGGCGACGTGGACGAGGACCTGGAGTCCGCGACCAAGGAGGAGTTGTTCGCGTTCATCGACGACGCCCTACGCGACTGACCCCCTCCCCGTCCCCCACACCCCTTCCACTCCGCTTTCCACCCCGGCGTCTCTCGGCGCCGGGTCGTGGACCACGTGAAACGGTGAGTCAACACCATGACGGAAGACGCCCGACTCCTCGACTACCTCAAACGGGTGACCGCCGACCTGCGCCGTACGCGCGCCGAACTGGACGACCTTCGCTCACGCGAGTCCGAACCGATCGCGATCGTGGGCATGGGATGCCGACTCCCCGGAAAGGCGGACTCCCCGGAGGCGCTGTGGCGTCTGCTGGAGGACGGCGCGGACGTGATCGCGGACCCGCCCACGGACCGGGGATGGGACCTGGAGTCCCTGACGGAGCGACTGGGGTCGACGCGCTGGGGCGGGTTCCTGGACGACGTGGCGGGTTTCGACGCGGACTTCTTCGGGATCTCCCCGCGTGAGGCGGCGGCCATGGACCCGCAACAACGCCTCCTGCTCCAGGTGTCGTGGGAGGCGATCGAACGCGCGGGGATCGACCCCTCCTCCCTCGCGGGCAGCCCGACCGGGGTGTTCACGGGCATCAGCGTCACCGACTACGCCGGGGGCGCGGCCTCGGGGGCGCTTCCCATCCCGGAGGAGGCCGAGGGATACCTGATGACGGGTGTCTCCACGAGCGTCGCCTCCGGCAGGGTCGCGTACACGCTGGGGCTGGAGGGTCCCGCGTTGACGGTCGACACGGCCTGCTCCTCCTCCCTGGTCGCCATGCACCTGGCCGTGCGCGCCCTGCGCCGGGGAGAGTGCTCCATGGCGTTGGCCGGAGGCGCCACGGTG
This sequence comes from uncultured Nocardiopsis sp., assembly GCA_937957845.1. Lineage (GTDB taxonomy): Bacteria > Actinomycetota > Actinomycetes > Streptosporangiales > Streptosporangiaceae > Nocardiopsis. The sequence continues at coordinate 5,009 of CALGOD010000175.1, read as the reverse complement.
ATGACGGGACCGTCGCTGTTCACGGAGATCGCCAGACAGGGCGGTCTCGCCGCGGACGGACGTTGCAAGGCCTTCGGAGCGGGGGCGGACGGAGCCGGATTCTCCGAGGGAGCCGGTGTGGTGCTCCTGGAACGGCTCTCCGACGCCCGCCGTCATGGGCGTCGCGTGCTCGCGGTGATCCGGGGAACCGCGACCAACCAGGACGGCGCGTCCAACGGGCTGACGGCCCCCAGCGGCCCGGCCCAGGTACGGGTGGTGCGCTCGGCGTTGGCCGACGCCGGCCTGTCCACGGGTGACATCGACGCGGTGGAGGCGCACGGAACCGGAACGGAACTGGGCGACCCCATCGAGGCCCAGGCCCTGATGGACGTGTTCGGTGCGGCTCAAGGCGCGTCGACGGTGGGCGTGGGCTCACTGAAGTCGAACATCGGTCACACCCAGGCCGCCGCGGGAGTGGCGGGTGTCATGAAGATGGTGCTGGCCCTCCAGCACGGAACGCTGCCCCGCACCCTGCACGCCGACGAGCCCACCCCGCACGTGGACTGGTCCTCGGGGCGTCTGCGGGTGCTGTCCCGGGAACGCCGCTGGGAGCCCGGTGAACGGGTACGCCGGGCCGGGGTGTCCTCCTTCGGGGTCAGCGGCACCAACGCGCACGTGATCGTGGAGGAGGCTCCCGAGGAGATCCCCGCCGAGGAACGCCAGACCGGTCCCCGGCCGCTGGTCGAAGGCCCCCTGCCGTGGCTCCTGTCCGCGCGTACCGGACCGGCACTGAGGGAACAGGCCGTGCGCCTGCGCGCACACCTGGACGACGAGGCCGCGCCGGCCACGGCGGAGATCGCCCGGGCTCTGGCCACCACCCGTACCTCCTTCGTCCACCGGGCCGCGGTCGTGGCGAACGACCACGCCGGGTTCGTGCGGGGCCTGGACGCACTGGCGGACGAACGCCCCGACGAAATGGTCGTCACCGGCACGACCGGCCGTACCGGCCGCAGGGTCGACCCCGTGTTCGTGTTCCAGGGCCACGGCGGACAGTGGCCGGAGATGGCCAGGGACCTGCTGGCCTCCTCCCAGGTGTTCGCGGACGCGGTGGCCGAGTGCGGGGCCGCCCTGGCACCGTTCACCGACTGGTCCCTGGAGGCGGTGCTGCGTGGTGAGCCCGGGGCGCCGCAGGTGGCGGGACCGGAGGCCCGCGTGGACGTGGTGCAGCCGGCGCTGTGGGCGATCATGGTGTCGCTGGCCCGACTGTGGCGCGCGGCGGGAGTGGAGCCCGCCGCCGTGGTGGGGCACTCCCAGGGAGAGGTCGCCGCCGCGTGTGCGGCGGGCGCGCTGTCGCTGGAGGACGGCGCCCGCGTCATCGCGCTGCGCAGCCGGGTCTTCTGGGACGTGGCCGGACACGGCCGCATGGCGGCGGTCAGGGTCGGCCCCGAACGCCTGACGGACCTCATCGCTCCGTGGAAGGGCCAGGTCGTCGTCGCCGGGGTGAACGGCCCGGACGCCACGGTCGTGGCGGGCGACGGCGACGCGGTCGCGGAGTTCGTCGCCGCCTGCGAGCGCGACGGTGTGCGGGTGCGCGACTTCGGTCTGGACTACTGTTCGCACGCCTTCCCCATCGACCGGGTCGAAGACCGACTCCTGGGGGATCTGGCGGGCATCCGGCCCCGCGCGGGCGACATCCCGTTCTACTCCACGGTCGCGACCACCCCCGAGTGGTCGGCGGCGTCGGTGCCCGAGCTCGTCCCCGTGGACGGGTCCCTGCTCGGCCCGGACTACTGGTACCGGAACCTGCGCCACCCCGTGGTCCTCGCCCCCGTGATCGAGGGACTGGCACGTCGCGGCGGCGCGTTCATCGAGATCGGGCCGCATCAGGTGCTGTCCCCGATGATGGAGGAGACCCTGGAGGAGGCCGGTCTCGACCGGCCGGTGATCGGCACGCTGCGACGGGACAAGGACGGAGCGGCACGGTTCGTGACCGCCCTGGCCGAAGCCCACAGTCGGGGTGTGGGCATCGACTGGGAACGGGTGATCGGAGGCACGGGCCGGACCCCCGCGGAGCTTCCCACGTACCCCTTCCAGAACCGCCGCTACTGGCTGGCCGAACACCGGAGCGCCGCGGACCCCTCCGCCCTCGGGGTACAGGGCGCCGGACACCCGCTCCTCGGCGCACGCGTCCCCGTCGCCGGCACCGGACAGACGGTGTTCACCGGAGTGCTGGACGCCGCCCGACACCCGTGGCTCGCCGAACACGCCCTCGGCGACCGGGCTCTGCTGCCGGGCACCGCCATGGTGGAACTCCTGCTCCATGTGGGACGCGAGTGCGGATGCCCCGAGATCGCCGACCTGGCGTTGCGGGCACCGGTGGAGGTGCCGCGGGAGGAGACGGAGGGGTTGCCGGTCCAGGTGGTGGTCGACGCCCCCGACGACACCGGTGCCCGTGCCGTGCGGGTGCTCTCGCTCCCCCAAACGGACCACGCGTGGACCCTGCACGCCGAGGGGGAGCTCGTACCGGAGACCGGAGCGGGACCGACCTCTCTCGACCCCCTCCAGGAGGGAGCGGTCCCTCTGCCCGTGGAGGAGGCCTACGCGCGTTTCTCCGCGCTCGGCTACGGCTACGGTCCGGCCTTCCGGGGCCTGCGCGCCGCATGGGAGGACGAGATCGGTGTGCTCGGCGAGGCCGAGCTCGACACCCCGCCGTCGGACGCCCGTGACATGGTGGGACCCCATCCCGCACTGGCCGACGCCGGACTGCACGCACTGTTGCTGCACCACCTCGTGGGCGGTGGCGAACGTCGCTCCCCGATGCCGTTCGCCTGGCGGGGTGTTCGCCTCCATGCGACCGACGCGCCGGCACGGCTGCGCACCCGGGTCACCAGGACCGGCCACGACACGTGGTCGGTGCTCTACACCGACACCGCCGGTACACCCGTCCTGTCGATCGACAGCCTCACCACGCGTGAGGCCCCGGTCGCCGTCGAGCCGCCCGCGCTCTTCCACCAGGACTGGACGGAACTGTCCGCGCCGAAGAGCGGCGAACGCACGTCCCGTCCCGACACGTGGGCGACCGTCGGGAACGAACACCTGGAGGGCCTGGCACGGTACGCCGACACCGCCGCCCTGGAGGCCGCGCTGGACGCGGGCGCGCCCGTGCCCGGTCTGATCGCCGTGTCCGCCGGCGGCGGTGGCGGGAACGCGCCCGACCGGGTCCGCGTCGAACTCCACCGCCTCCTCGGCCTGCTCCGCGCCTGGGTGGACGACGAGCGCCTCGGAGGGACGAGGATCGCCGTCCTCACCAGCGGAGCGGTACGCCTTCCCGACGACTCCGCCGTCCCCGTGGACCTGTCCGGGGCCGCGGTGTGGGGACTCCTGGCCTCCGCGGAGACGGAGAACCCCGGACGCTTCCTCCTCCTGGACGCCGACCGGATCGACGCCTCCCTGCTCGCGGCCGCCGCCGCGGCGGGGGAGCCGCGCGTGGCCGTCCGCGACGGCCGCCTGTACGCGCCCCGTCTGGCCGAGGCCCGTACGGCCCATGACGGTGTCCGTCCGCCGCGACGCCGCACCGACTGGCGACTGGACGTACGCGAACCCGGACGGGTCGACGGGCTCGCCGCCGTCCCCGACCCCGGGCAGCACCGGCCCCTGGCCTCGGGGGAGATCCGTGTCGCGGTCCGCGCGGCCGGACTCAACTTCCGCGACGTCCTGATCACCGTGGGGATGTACCCCGAACCCGGGGGCATCGGCAACGAGGGCGCGGGAGTGGTCCTGGAGGTCGGACCGGACGTGGAGGACCTCGCCCCCGGAGACCGGGTGATGGGCATCTTCCCCGGCGCGTTCGGACCGGTCACCGTCGCCCAACGCGCGTTCGTGGCACCGATCCCGCACGGATGGGACTACGCCTCCGCGGCCGCCGTCCCAGCCGTCTACCTGACCGCCCACCTCGCCCTGGAGGAGGCCGGTCTCGCCCCGGGGGAGACGGTGCTCATCCACTCGGCGGCCGGGGGAGTGGGACAGGCGGCCATGCACCTGGCCCGCGACCTGGGCGCCAGGGTCTTGACGACCGCCAGCCCCGACAAGTGGGAGGTGCTGCGGGAGCAGGGGGTCGAGGAGGAGCGCATCGCGCATTCGCGCCGACTCGACTTCGAGGAACGCTTCCGCGCGGTCTCCCCGCCCGTGGACGTCGTCCTCAACTCCCTCACCGGTGAGGCGATCGACGCCTCACTGCGGCTGATGGCGCCCACCGGACGCTTCGTGGAACTGGGACGCAACGAGCTCCGCGACCCCGCACGGGTGGCGGCCGACCACGGCGGTGTCCGCTACATCCCGTTCGTTCTGCCACTCGACGAACCCGAACGCATCCGACGCGCCTTCACCGCCCTCCTGGCACTCCTGGAGAGGGAAGAGCGTCCCGCGATGCGCGTCACCCGCTACCCCGTCGAGCGGGTGGTCGACGCCTTCCGCCACATGCAGCAGGGGCGCAACGTCGGCAAGCTCGTCCTGGAGATGAGCACACGGCTGCGCCCGAACGGCACGGTCCTGATCACCGGCGGTGTCGGCACGCTCGGCGCCCTCGTCGCCCGCCACATGGTCGTCCGACACGGCGCCACCCGGCTGCTGCTGGTCGGACGTCGGGGCGCCGACGCCCCCGGGGCCACCGACCTCGTGGCCGAACTCGAGGCTCTGGGAGCACACGTGACCGTCGCCGCCTGCGACGTCGCCGACCCCGAGGCGGTGCGCGCCCTTCTCGCCACCGTGCCCGAAGACCATCCGCTCACCGCGGTGGTCCACTCCGCGGGCGTGGTCGACGACGCCACCGTCACCCGTCTCGGCCCCGAGGCCCTGGAACGGGTCCTGGCGCCCAAGGTCGACGGAGCCTGGAACCTGCACCAGGCCACCGCCGACCTCGACCTCGACGCCTTCGTGCTGTTCTCCTCCGGGGCGGGTGTACTCGGCTCGGCGGGACAGGCGGGATACGCGGCGGCCAACTCCTTCCTGGACGCCCTCGCCCACCACCGCCG
>CALGOD010000174.1 GCA_937957845.1 uncultured Nocardiopsis sp. | reverse complement strand
TGGTCGAGGAGGAGGCCCCCGAGGTGCTCCCCGCGCACGCGGGGATGGTCCCCGTGAGGTGGCGTTCACCATCGCCACATGCTTGTGCTCCCCGCGCACGCGGGGATGGACCCCCCCACCGCGACCTCGCCCAAGCGATGCACAAGTGCTCCCCGCGCACGCGGGGATGGACCCGAGTTGAAGCCGCCCACTTCCGGAACGAGCCGGTGCTCCCCGCGCACGCGGGGATGTCCCTCGACGGTGGCCGTACTCACCGGTTGCTCGGGTCTTGGGCCGTCCTACACGAGGGGTTCGGGCCCCTCGCTTGCCAGAAGCTCCCGCACCTGCCGTACGAGCTTGTTGCGGTCGTAGCTCTGATACATGCTCACGCCTCCCAGCGCTTGCCGGTGATCCGCTCGTAGACCTCGATGTACCGGGCCCGGGTCGCTTCCACGATCTCATCTGGGATCTCCGGGCCGGGCGGAGTGCGGTCCCAATCGGTGACCGTGCTGGACCAGTCCCGGACGAACTGCTTGTCGAAGGCGTGTTGGGGCCTGCCCGGCTCCCAGTCGTCGGCAGGCCAGAACCGCGAGGAGTCGGAGGTCAACACCTCGTCGGCGAGTACGAGCGTGCCGTCCGCCGCACGGCCGAACTCCAGCTTGGTGTCGGCGATGATGATGCCACGCTCGGCGGCGATCTCCGCACCGCGCTTGTACACCTCCAGGGTCACCGTGCGCAGATGGTCGGCGGTCTCCTGGCCGATCTCCTCGACCACGTCGGCGAAGGTGATGAACTCGTCGTGGCCCTCGGTCGCCTTGGTGGTGGGGGTGAAGATCGGCTCAGGAAGCTTGGACGCCTCCACCAGGCCCTCGGGGAGCTTGACCCCGGAGACCGTGCCCTGCTTCTCGTACTCCTTGAGACCCAACCCCGCGAGATAGCCGCGAGCGATCCACTCCACCGGCAACATGGTGAGCCTCTGGCAGCGCACGGCGCGTCCGGCCCACTCCTCGGGCACGTCGGTGGCGGAGATGATGTGGTTGGGCACCACATCGGCCAACTGCTCGAACCACCACAGCGAGAGCTGAGTGAGGATCTTGCCCTTGTCGGGGATGGGAGTGGGCAGCACGACGTCGTAGACGCTCACGCGGTCCGAGGCCACCAGGATGAGGTCGTCACCGTCGGCGTAGACGTCGCGCACCTTGCCCGAGTGCAGCAGTTCCATGTGTTCCTACCTGGAGATCTCGTAGTTGTAGGTGGCCCAGCGGCGGGGCACGGAGACGGACTGGCCGAACTCGATCACGTCGCCTTCGGCGCTGAACACCCAGTTCTGCTTGCGCAGCACCGGGGAGCCGAGCGGGATTCCGAGCGTTGCGGAGTCCTCTTCCGAGGCGATGTCGGCGCGGAGCTGGTCCTTGCCGGAGGCGGGTGTGAGCCCCGCGTTCTCTTCCACGTACTTCGGGGTGCCTTGGGGCAGTCGCCTGGCTTCCAACAGCGACGGGGCCGAGTCGGCCAGCTCGCCCTTGAACCAGGACGTGCTCGCTGAGGAGGGCACGCCATCGCGAAGGGTGACCCGCTGGCGTCGGATGACGTTGGCTCCGGTGGGAACACCCATGGCGTCCGCGACATCCTCGGGCGCCGGTACCAGTTCGGCCGTCCGGATCTCGGCACGCTCGTTGTCGGAGTAGATCTGGCCCTCAAGGCTACGGATCACGCGGTCCCTGGCACTGGCCGCCGTCTGGTCGCGGGTGACGATGCTGCCCTTGCCCGGCTCGCTGCGCACCAGGCCTTCGGCCTTGAGCACCCCGACGACCTTGGTCGCGGTCGCGAGCGAGATCTTCCACTTCGCGGCGATGGTGCGCACCGAGTCGATCTTCTGTCCCTCTCGGAGGGCTCCGGACTCGATCTCGGCCTTGATGTGCTTGGCGACTTGGAGGTAGGGCGGGTCGGTGCGTTGAATCTGAGGCGGAGGCGACACGGGCGGCTCCTTCCGGGTGGACGTGCTCAGTGTACTAGTACGCATAGAGGTCCGGTTGTGTGAGCTGGGGTTCTACTCACTGCTATTCCCTGTAGGCCTCGAAAATCGATACCGTACTAGTACGGAAACGCCTTACCCCCTATAACAATCCCCGTCCCAGAACGCAGCACGGACGAGGATCCCGGTGTCCAGGGCAAGGAGCGGTCGCTCGCGTGAAATTTCGGAGTGGGTAAGCGTTGCCAGGGCCATGCGGCACGTAGCGAGCAAGCGCTGAGCCTGAGACAAGGGAGGCGGCGGGAAGAAACAGTCGTAGGCGCATTCTTCGATGCTCGCTGAGCGAGT
>CALGOD010000173.1 GCA_937957845.1 uncultured Nocardiopsis sp. | reverse complement strand
AGGCGATGTGGTGCACCCCCTCGCCGTTGCGCGCCAGGAACTTGGCCACGGGGGAGTCGTCGCGGGTGGGCTCCAGCAGTTGCAGGTATGTGGCGCCACCGTCGTCCGTGCCGTTGATCCGCAGCATGGCCTCACGCACGCCCTGTTCCTCGTTCACCTCCTCGTGCTCGACCTCGAACCCGTACGTGGAACGGTAGAACTCGATCGAGGCGTCGAGGTCGTGGCAGGCGATCCCCACGTGGTCGAGCCGTGTCAGGCCCGAGAACGGTACGGGCGGGGTGGAGGAGGGATCGGTGAAATCGCTGGCCGAGTGCGGTGCGTCGCTCATGGATGAACCTCCTGGGAATCGCTGACGGCCGTGTAGGTATCGTTGCAGACCAGGTGCGTCACCCATCACTTGGAGGCCAGTTACGATGCCCGGTTCCGTCATCGTCGGTGGGGCACGGACCCCCATCGGCAGACTCCTCGGCTCCCTCGCCGGGTTCTCCGCCGCCGATCTCGGGGGCTTCGCCATCAAGGCCGCGCTGGAGCGCGCCGGTGTCAGCGGCGAACAGGTCGGATACGTGGTCATGGGCCAGGTGCTCCAGGCCGGTGCCGGACAGATCCCCTCCCGCCAGGCCGCCGTCAAGGCGGGCATCCCCATGAGCGTGCCCTCGGTGACCATCAACAAGGTCTGCCTCTCGGGCCTGGACGCCATCGCCCTGGCCGACCAGCTCATCACCGCGGGCGAGTTCGACGTGGTGGTCGCCGGCGGCATGGAGTCCATGACCAACGCGCCGCACCTGCTGCCCAAGTCGCGTAAGGGTTACAAGTACGGCTCCATCGAGGTCCTGGACGCCACCGCCCACGACGGCCTGACCGACGCCTTCGAGGGCGACTCCATGGGCGCCTCCACCGAGCGGCACAACGGCAAGCTCGGTCTCGGCCGAGAGGAGCAGGACGCCTTCGCCGCACGATCCCACCAGCGCGCCGCGGCGGCCGCCGCGGCGGGGCACTTCGACGCCGAGATCGTGCCCGTGGAGATCCCGCAGCGCAAGGGCGACCCGGTCCTCTTCACCGCGGACGAGGGCATCCGCCCCGACACCACCGTCGAGAGCCTGGCCAGGCTCCGACCGGCCTTCGACAGCGAGGGCACCATCACCGCCGGCTCCTCCTCCCAGATCTCCGACGGCGCCGCCGCCGTGGTCGTGATGAGCCGGAGCAAGGCCGAGGAGCTGGGCGCTCCGGTCCTGGCCGAGATCGGGGCGCACGGCAACGTCGCGGGCCCCGACAACTCGCTGCACTCCCAGCCCTCCAACGCCATCAAGCACGCTCTGGCCAAGGCCGGACGCTCGGTGGAGGAACTGGACCTGATCGAGATCAACGAGGCCTTCGCCTCGGTGGGGATCCAGTCGACGCGGGACCTGGGCGTCTCGGAGGACATCGTCAACGTCAATGGCGGCGCCATCGCGATCGGCCACCCGATCGGCGCCTCGGGAGCGCGGATCGCCCTGCACCTGGTGCACGAGCTGCGCCGTCGTGGCGGCGGTCTCGGCGCCGCGGCGCTGTGCGGTGGTGGTGGCCAGGGCGACGCCCTGCTGCTCACCGTGCCCGCACCCTAGCGAGCCGTTCCCACGGTCGTCGCCGGTCGGGCACCGGCGGCGGTCGAACCACGGAATCCGGCCGCGGGCCAGGGAGATCCCCGACCGCTCGCGTGGCGGACCCGTGGAACCGACCCGACCAGAAGACACTGTGTGTATCCGGGACAGCCCCGGAGACCACGACGCACCCGACAGTCGCGGGGCGGGGGCCACGAGCCCTCGCCCCGTACCGCTTCCGCCGACACCGAGGAGTCGTCATGCACGCCCCCCAGTTGGTCGAGCGGATCCGTGGAGGTGACCGCAGGGCGTTGGCCCGCGCGATCACCCTGGTCGAGAACGGATCCGGGGAACTGCGCGAGATCATGGCGGGTCTGGCCCCGTACACCGGTCGTTCCCGCGTGGTGGGCCTCACCGGCTCCCCGGGGGTGGGAAAGTCCACCACCACCAACGCCGTCGTGCGTGCGGCCCGGGCGCGGGGACTGACCGTGGCCGTGCTGGCCGTGGACCCCTCCTCTCCCTTCAGCGGCGGCGCCCTGCTGGGCGATCGCGTGCGGATGCAGGAGCACGCCACCGACGCGGGGGTGTTCATCCGCTCCATGGCCAACCGCGGGCACCTGGGCGGACTGTCCTGGGCCACACCGCACGCGCTGCGGGTGTTGGACGCGGCGGGCTTCGACATGATCCTCGTGGAGACCATGGGGGTGGGACAGGCCGAGGTGGACATCGCCGGGCAGGCCGACACGACGGTGGTGCTGTGCGCCCCGGGCATGGGCGACTCGGTGCAGGCGGCCAAGGCGGGTGTGCTGGAGATCGCCGACGTCTTCGCGCTCAACAAGGCCGACCGCGACGGTGCCAGGGCCACCCTGCGCGAGTTGCGTCAGATGGTGGCCATGAAGGACCGCGGCGACCGGGAGTGGAAACCGCCGATCGTCATGACCGTCGCCTCCGAGGGCGAGGGCATCGACGAGTTGTGGGATCGGATGGAGCAGCACTTCGCCCACCTGGAGGCCGAGGGTGGACTGGCCGCGCGCCGACGCGCCCGGGCCCGGGACGAGGTGCAGGCCATCGTGCTGGACACGCTGCGCTCGCGGATGGGCGGGACGGGCGACGACACAGGTCTGGACGCACTGGCCCGGGAGGTCGCCGAGGGTGGCAGGGACCCGTACTCGGCCGCGGAGGTTCTGATGAGGGGACTGGGCACCGCTCCCGGGTGACCGACCGATGTGTCGGGGGCCGCCGGACCGGCCCCCGCCTGCGGGGCCGTGTTCCCGGCGTCGTGGGGGCGTCCACGGGGTCGCCGAGAACAGGACCGGTCCGGAACGAGGTCACACCGGTCGGCTTCTCGTCACCCTGGACGGCCGAGCGGTCCCGGAACCGAGGATCCGTCGCGGCCCCGAAGCGGGGTGGTGCGAGGACCACTGGAACCCCAGCACCCCCCATCGGTTCCCAGGGCCCTCACACGTGGCCTCCAGCGGGCGCCCGGGAGTCCGCGGTCGAGCGGCCTCGCACGGGTGTCCCGTCGGCGAGGACCTCGCGCAGCACCTCGGCGAACTCCTCGGGGACGTCGGCGAAACCGCCGTGCCCTCCGGGGAAGGTGACCGGTTCGGTGCAGAGCCGATCGGCCAGGGCCCGTGTGGTCCGCGCGGTCAGCAGGGTCGCCGACTCGGCTCCCAGACCCGGCAGCATCCGCACGGGTCCTGCTCTGAGGGCGTCGGTGTCGGGCACGTGGCGGGTCGTGCCGCGCAGCTCGTGAAGGTAGAAGCGCCTGCTGTCGGCGAGCATCCGTTCCGTCGGCTCCTCGACGGGCGCGCCGTCGTCCGACTCCTCCATCGGGAACCCGGCGTTGGCCATGAACGCGGCCCACGCCGCGAACACCCCCTCTTCGAGGTAGGTCTCGATGATCCTCTCCACCGCGGCGTGCTGTGCGGCGGCGTCGGGGAGCGCCCCGAGAAGGGGCGGCTCGTGCGCCACGACCGTTCCCACCCGATCGGGATACCTCTCCGCCAACGCCAGCGAGGTCACCGCGCCGCCGCTGGAGCCCAGAACATCGGCCGAGTCCGCGTTCAGCGCGTCCAGGAGGGCGATGAGGTCGTCGGCCCGAAGCTCGGGCGTGGAGTCCTGTTCGGGGTCGTTCAGCGGACTGCGGGAGATGCCCCGCGGGTCGTGTGTGAGGACCGTGTGGTCCCGGGCGAGCAGGTCCGCCAACGGTGTGAACTCCTCGGCGCCCATGGGCGCGCCGGTCAGTACCAGGACGGGTCCCTCCCCCCGGAGTTCGTAGTACAGGGTTCCGTCCGCGGTCCTCAGGGTGTGCGTGCCGACCATGACCGTTCCTTCCCGAGCCCGCCCCACGGTGGACTCACAAGGAACAGACCCGGTGGGGCGGTGGAACTCATCGCCCCACCGGGAAAAGGCCGGCGCGGATCGAGGGCGTCCGCGCCGGCCGGAAGGAGGAGGTGCTATCCGTTCAGTGCCGTGTCGATGGCGGCCATGAGGCTGCCGTCGGCGTCGTCTCCGTCGATGGACCAGACCATGACGCCGCCGAGCCCGTTGGCCTGGGCCCACTCCGTCTTCTGGGCCATGGAGACCTCGTCGTCGTAGGTCCAGAACGTGGACCCGTCGTAGAGCCAGGCGGTGCCCCGCTCGTCGTCGCGGTACAGGTCGTATCCTCGCAGGTTCTTCAGGACCTTCCAGTCCTGGATCCCGGCCTCGTAGTCACCGGGGGCGGGACCGGTGGCGCTCTGGAACAGGCCGTCGCCGTTCGGGCCGGGGGCCACGCCGGTCCAGCCGCGTCCGTAGAAGGGCACGCCCATGACCATGTCGGCGGGGTCGACGCCGTGGTCCAGGTAGGCCTGGATCGTGGTCTCGGTGGAGTAGACGTCGGGACCGGGGTCGTCGGGGTGCACACGCAGATTGGACTGGTGGTTGGCGGTGCTCTCCCAACCGCCGTGGTAGTCGTAGCCCTGCACGGTGATGAAGTCGAAGTCGTTCATGAGCGGCCCCATCTCGAAGCCGAGTTCGATCTTCTCCGGGTCGGCGGGGAGGAAGGCGGTCAGCTCGAACTCCCGGCCGGTCTCGGCCTCCAGGGCGTCCAGCTGGTCACGGAACTCGGCGACCAGGGCGGTGAAGTTCTCCTTGTCCTCGGGGCGCACGGTGTTGTGCTCGTGGCCCTCCGAGCCGGGCCACTCCCAGTCCAGGTCGATGCCGTCGAAGACCCCGTAGGCGGAGCCGGCGCCGCCGGCACCGTCGAACAGGGGCAGGTTGCCGCGCAGGTACAGGTCGATGCACGAGGACACCACGCGCTCACGCGACTCCGCTGTCAGCGCGGCGTCGGAGAAGTGCTCGGACCAGGTCCAACCGCCCAGGGAGATGTTGACCTTCAGGTCGGGGTACATCTCCTTGAGCTTGCGCAGCTGGTTGAAGTTGCCGCGCAGGTCCTGGTCCCAGGTGTCGGCGGTCCCGTCCACGCTCTCTCCGGCGAGGAAGGACCGGCCGTAGTCGGCCCAGGCGTCGCCCTGACCCTGTTGGTTGGCCATGAAGCACTCACCACTCGCGTTGACGTTGCCGAAGGCGTAGTTGACGTGGGTGAGCTTCTCGGCGGTGCCGGAGGTCTCCAGGTTGCGGACGAGGTAACCGCGGTCGTAGATGCCCCACTGGGTGAAGTAGGCCACCCGACGTTCCTCGAGCGGATCGGTGGTCCCGCCACCGTCCTCCCTCGTGGTGGCGGTCACCGGGGAGCTCTCGGGCCCACGGTTGTTGGAGGTGTCGTAGGCGCGCACGGTGAACGTGTGCTCGCTCTTCGGCGCCAGCCCGGTGATCGTGGCGGTGGTCCCGGGGACGGCGCGGACGACCTCGCCTCCGGAGAGGACCTCATAACCCGCGACCCCGACGTTGTCGTCGGCCTCGGTCCAGCTCAGCGACACGGTCGTGGCGGTGGTCCCGGTGACGCTCAGTCCGGTCGGAGCGGTGGGGGGATCGGTGTCCTCCTCACCCGCCTCACCCGAGCAGGGGGCTCCGTTGAGGGTGCAGTCCACCGGTGTGGTGTCGCCGCCGCCGTGTGTTCCGTTGAACCCGATGGAGTAGCTGCCTCCCGCGGGGACGGGGGAGCCCCACGAGGGCGGGGTGATGGTGTGGGTGGCGCCGGACCGGGTGAGGGTGGCGTCCCACAGGGTGGTGATCTCCGTGCCGGAGGGGAGCCGGAACTCGATGGTCCAGTCCGAGACGGGCGCGTCCGAGCCGTTGTCGATGGTGAGCTGCCCGCCGTAGCCGGTCTCCCACCGGCTGGTCTCCACGTACGTGACGGTGACGTCGGTGTCCTGCGCGATGGCGGGGGTCGGTGACAGGGCGAGGGGTAGGGCGACCACGGCGGCCGTCAGCGCCGCGATCCGGTTTCTGAGTGCTGCTCTCACTGGTTGCTCCTGATGCGTGAGCGGTGCGGGGGTGGCCTTCCGCCGCGGGTGGCGACGGGCGGCTGTGGGGGGAGTGCTCCCGAGGAGTGCGTGTCGCGAACGAGGTTCGGTGGTGCACGGGTGCGATGACGCGCGGGGCACTGGGACATGGCGGGGCACCTCCGACACGGGGGAGGAGAAGAGGGGGTGGCCGGCGCGGAGCGTCGCACATCGCCGCGCGCCGGCCGTGAGCGTCGGTGCTCCCCGGATCGGAGCACCGACGCCGCTCGTACTCCGCCCGGGACCTCCGGGCGGGAGGTCAGTCGCTCAGGGCGGTGTGGACGGCGCTCATGAGGCTGCCGTCGGCGTCGTCTCCGTCGATGGACCAGATCATGACGCCACCCAGGCCCTGTTCCCGGGCCCACGCGGTCTTCTGGGCCATGGCGATGGGATCGTCGTAGGTCCACAGGGTCCGGCCGTCGTAGATCCAGGCGGTACCGACCTCATCGTCGCGGAAGAGCTCGAACTCGCCGGAGGCGACCTTCTCGGCGAGGATCCTCCAGTCCTCGGTGCCCGCCGCGTACGTTCCCTCGGCCGGGCCCGTGGCCGGCTGGAAGAGGCCGTCGCCGTCCGGGCCGGGTTCCACACCGGTCCATCCCTGTCCGTAGAAGGGAACTCCCAGGACGATCTTGGCGGGGTCCACTCCCCGGTCCAGGTAGGCGTCCAGGACGATCTCGGAGGAGATCACCGGCTCGGGG
>CALGOD010000172.1 GCA_937957845.1 uncultured Nocardiopsis sp. | reverse complement strand
CACGACTTCGGCGACCGTGTGCGCGACGTGTTCCGCGAGGCGGGTCACGTGGGAGAGGCCGCCGCCGGCGACCTGCGGCGCATCCTGGACGAGACGATCGAGGTGATCCGCCGGGACATGAGGCACTGGGGGCCGGCCTCCGACGGCGGACGGGAACGCTCTGAGGAGGACGGACCCGGCACGGGCGAGCCCCGTACCGACGAACCGGCCACCGGCGAGGCCGGTGGCGGCGGGACCGGCACCGACGAGGAAAAGGCCGGTACCGACGAGAAGGGGACCACGTCGGACGGCGAGCCCACGGAGAAGCCCAAGGCCCGGCCGATGCCGCCCTCCTCCGACCCGTGGGGCGAGGCGGTCGCCGACACCGACGACGAGAAGTAGGCCGACCGTAAGGACCCGGAGGGCGCCCTCGTGGCGCTCTCCGGGTCCTTGCCGTTCGTGTGCCGCTATCGGCGGGCGACACCGTCCTCGCGGGCCTGGGCGGCGACCGCGGCGGACACCGCCGGGACCACCCGCTCGTCGAAGGAGCTGGGGATGATGTAGTCCGCGGACAGGTCGTCGCCGACCAGATCGGCCAGGGTCTTGGCGGCGGTCAGCTTCATGCTCTCGGTGATGTCCGTCGCGCCCGCGTCGATGGCGCCTCGGAACACCCCCGGGAAGGCCAGCACGTTGTTGATCTGGTTCGGGAAGTCGCTGCGTCCGGTGGCGACGACGCTCGCGTACTTACGGGCGATCTCGGGGTGCACCTCCGGGTTCGGGTTGGCCATCGCGAAGATGACCGAGTCCTTGGCCATGGTGGCGACCACGGACTCGGGGACCTCCCCCGCGGACAGACCGATGAACACGTCGGCGCCCTCGAGCGCGCTCTCGATGGAGCCGCGCAGCCCCGCCTTGTTGCTGAGGGAGGCGAGCTCCTGCTTGATGGGCGTCAGCCCCTCACGCCCGTCGTAGATCATGCCCTTGGAGTCGGCCACGGCGATGTCGCCGATCCCGCCGTCGATGAGCATCTTGGTGACGGCCACGCCCGCCGCGCCCGCGCCGGAGACCACGGCACGCAGGTCCCCCAGAGTACGCCCGGTCAGACGGGCGGCGTTGTGCAGCGCGGCGACGGTGACGATCGCGGTGCCGTGCTGGTCGTCGTGGAAGACGGGGATGTCCAGGCGCTCACGCAGCCGGCGTTCGATCTCGAAGCAGCGGGGCGCGGAGATGTCCTCCAGGTTGATCCCTCCGAAGGAGGGGGCCATCCGCACGACGGTCTCCACGATCTCGTCGACCCCGGTGCAGCCCAGCGCGATCGGCACGGAGTCGACGTCGCCGAACTGCTTGAACAGCAGGGACTTGCCCTCCATGACCGGCAGCGAGGCCTCGGGGCCGATGTCGCCCAAGCCGAGCACGGCGGTACCGTCCGTGACGACGGCGACCAGGTTGTTCTTCCAGGTGTAGTCGCCGACGAGCTCGGGGTTCTCGGCGATGGCGTCGCAGACGCGGGCGACGCCGGGAGTGTAGGCGAGGGAGAGTCCCTCATGGTCGTGGACATCGACGGACGAGGTCACGTGGAGCTTGCCTCCGCGGTGCAGCGCGAAAGCGGGATCCTCGTCCAGATGGGAACGCGAAAAAGTGGACACTACTTGAAACCCCTCAGGTTTTTGCGTGTTCCACACCACCGTCGACCTTGACGGCGGGCGGTTCGGCCTCGGCCGTCGGCCCTGACGGCGGGCGGGTTGGCAGTGGACGCGGTCCGCGCGCGAAGACGTGAATGTGCTAGGGGGACTCCTCCCGACGCCGGTCGGCCATGACCGGTGATGTCGCCGGGAGAGTCGTTCTTCGCCGGACTCCTTATGCGAGTTTCTGCGCGACCGTTCTCACGGGGATGACCCGTTACGCAATTCTCTCACAACGGTGACCCCAGGAAAATCGCGGGTCGGCACGATGGGACGTCACCAGACTGATCCACCATGAAGCATAATGTCCTGAATGTCGTTTCAGCTCGGGCGGTGAGGTCACACACCCGCCTCCGACCAGGCACTTCGTGCCCCCTGAAGGAGACCCACGATGGCCCTGCACAAGCCCAAGTCCGCGCCGTTCGCCCTTGGCGCCCTGTCCCTCGCCGGTGCCCTGGCACTGTCCGCCTGCGGTGGTGGGGACGGCGGCACGGAG
>CALGOD010000171.1 GCA_937957845.1 uncultured Nocardiopsis sp. | reverse complement strand
CAGGGCCCTTCGAAACACACCGAGGGTACGCCGGAACGACGCCCTATGCGCGTTTTTCAGTACCTGTGGCCACTCCTGTCGGAACAAGTCCCCGAATCCGGCCAGAGTGGGTTCCCCCCTGCGCTCGAGGTCCTCGACGATGTCCTCGAACGCCCCGCGCATACGGGTTTCCAGGTACCCGTCCCCACGTGCTCCGAACTGGCTGGACACATCGATGCCCAGGGCGTCGAACCGGGCCCGTAGCCGTTCCACCTCCTGCGGTGGGACTCCTCCCAGTACAGCCCCGCGCAGATCCGGCACGTCCTCTTTCGCACCCGGGGCTTCGACATACCGGCGAACGTTCAGGTCGTGGTCGTTGTGAGCGATCTCCTCGAGGGGAACCACCGCGGAGAATCCCGGCAAGACGGCCCGGTTGTCGAAGACACGGGCAATCTTCTCGATGTGTTGGGGCTCCAACCGGTTCTGGTTGCGTCCGGTGGTGACCTCTCTCTCCGCGTTGATGAACAGGACGTCCCCGCGACCGCCTCTTCCCAGGACCAGGAGGCAGGCCGGAACCGTGGTTCCGTAGAAGAGGTTGGGGCCGATACCGATGACGGCCTCGATCTGTCCTGCGTCCAGGATTCCCTTCCGGATTTCCCGTTCCCGACCGCCACGGAACAGCGGGCCGTGCGTCATCGCCACCACGGCGCGCCCCTCGGCGCCCAAAGACGCGAGGATCTGCTGCACCACCATCAGTTCGGCCCGGCCGGCCGGCGCCCTTCCATGGAAGTTCTCCGGAACCCGGTAGTCGGCATGGTCGTAGACCAAGGCGAAGGGTGGGTTGGCCAGTACCCGGTCGAACCTCCGCCCGTTCTCGTCCACGGGTTTCCACGAGGTCAGGGTGTTCTCATGCCGGATCAGAGAGGGGTCCACCCCGTTCAAGTGGAAGTTGGCCCGAGCGAGGTACACCACCTCCGAGACGCTGTCCGCACCGCTGACGGGAGCCTCGCCCTGGGACGGCGCCCCCACGTGTTCCAGTGCGCCGATGAGGGTTCCGCCCACTCCGGCATAGAAATCCGTCACGGACATCCCCAGCCGCAGGTCGGCCAGGCGGATGATGAGCTCGTTCACCGAACGCGGGGTGAAGAACTCCCCCGCGGCCTTTCCCGTCTGCTCACCGATCAGGCTGAGGTAGAGGTCGTACGCCCTTCCGACCACGGGCCCAGGTGTTGGTCCCCCCATGTCCTCGAGCAGCGCTCTGACACTGTCGGCGGCCTCGGCGAGTCTGCGCGGTGGCAGGTCCTTGAAGGGGTCCGCGTCGGTGAAGAGGTGCGCGCGCTGGGGGTGGCCCCTCCACTTCTCCCATTCCTCTGACAACACGGAGGCGCGCAAACTACGCGCTCCGAGTTCGGAGGTGCCGAGGATGAGCATCGCCGTGACGGCCTTGGCCGATCCGGTGAGACCGCTCTTGCCCGCGAGCGCCATCGAGACGTGCAGAAGTTCGCTCGCGTACTCACCGGGTGTCCGCTTGGACATCAGGCTTCCTCCTCTGTCAAGAGTGCGGTGAACACCGATGGGCGAAGCGCCTCCATGCGCTCGACGACGGCCTTCTTCGCGCTGATCGCCGCGTCCATGTCCCCCAGGGTGTGCACGATCCGCAGCTGTGTCCGCCGGCTCGGCACCACGACCTCCAGGGAGCGCAGCGCCTCAGCGTTGAACGACGGGACCGTGCCGGAGAGCGCCGTTCCCCTCAGCAGTTCCATGATGTCCGGTTGGGCCAGGTAGGCCACCAGGTACTCGGGGGACACCTCGGCAGTCCGCGAAAGGCGGATCCTCAGGCAGGAGGATCCGTAGATCCAGCCGACTTGGCCGGCTTCCGTGAGAGCGACCCTGCCGAGGGCCCCTTGTCTGACGATGAGTACGTCACCGGATTCCAGCATGTACGCCGCCGCCCTGGCCCGCTTCGCATCGGGGATGCTGCGCACCGAGCGCGGATCGATCCTGTGGTCTGCGGAGAATTCGGCGGGAGTGACGACCGGGATCCCTCCGGGAATGTCTCCCAGCTCTTTCAGAAGGGCACCGGAAGGCCCGGCCTTGACCTCCGCGATCTCACCGAGCGGCAGCCGCCGGTTCCGATATTTCACTCCGTGGTCCATGTTCTCCGTTCTTCGATGGCGG
>CALGOD010000170.1 GCA_937957845.1 uncultured Nocardiopsis sp. | reverse complement strand
CAGAGCGGCGCGCGCCGCCAGGCGTTCCCAGCCCCCGGTGAGGTTGACCACCGCGTACCCGTCACCCACGGGCACGGGCGCCTCCGTCCACGTGGACAGACGCACCCGGCCCGCCTCGGCCACCTGTCGCGGCCACTCGCCCACCAGAGTCGGCTCCGCGTCCCCGACCGGCTCCTGCGCCAACCGGGCCAGCACGGCCTCGGCCCGTCCGACGTCCAGCCCGCCCCGGGCCTCCTTGGCGTTGACCCCCTGGCTGTACACACGCGCGACCTCCCCCGAAGGGGCGGGCAACGTCCGCGACAGAGGCCGTAGCACGTACAGGTCCGACACGGCGCCGATCGACTCGGCCCCGTGGTAACGGTTGAAGTCGGGCCACACCGCCTCCATCAACAGGTCCATCCGTACCAGTCGTGTCTGGACGGCCGCCGCCAACCTCGGTGTGGTCTCACTGGCGCCGTAGGCCACCAGCACCCGGCCCCGTCGCGGATCGACCATCCCCTCCACCCCGCGCCGCACGAACAACTCCACCCCGTCGGGTGTGTAGGGCGGATCGGTGAACACCACGTCCGCGCTTCCCCGCACCGCGTGCGGCAGGCCCAGACGTAGATCCGCGAAGTGGGTGCGCACCTCCAGCCCCAGTGAGGCGGCCAGGGAGTCCACATGGGACAGCACGCGCTCGTCGATGTCGACCACCTCCGCACGCGCCCGTGGACACACCAGGGCCAGCGCCACCGAGGTCAGATCGTGGTCGCCCACGCACAACACCGTGCGGTCCCGCAGGTCGAAACGTGTGGACAGCAGCAGAGCCCGCCGCAACGCCGTCTCGGCGGTCGCGGTCACATGGTCCAGATCCAGGTCCGAGTCGGGCCCCCCGGCCACCGCGCGCTCCAACTCCGCCAGGGCCTCGGCGTACCGGGGGACCAGGTGCGCCACGGGATCGGCCAGGTCCTCGAGGACCGCACCGGCGTAGTCCGCGGGCCGGGCCAGCCGCACCCGACCAGGTCCGTCCGATTCCTCGACGACCAGCTCGCCCTCCTCGGACAACGCCTCGACCAGGGAGGAGACCAGGGAGTGGGCCACCCCGCCGGCACGTACCAGGCTGTTGGTGTCCCACGGTCGCCCGTCGGACAACAGCGCCAGCACGCGGCGCAGCCGGGGCGCGTCCACACCGTGCTCGGACAACGACCTGAGCGCGGGCTCGGGAAGGGGAGGGGCGTTCTCGCCCACGGAGTTCGGGTGCATGCACCGATCGTCCCACGTGCGGCCCGACCACCACGGCCCGGTCATGACGCCTCCTGCGGGCAGGCCCACACCGGGAGCGCGGGGACCTTCCTCGCGCTCCCGGTGTGACATCCCCGACTCCCACAGCCGCTGTCACGGTCGCGACGAAAGGTTTAGCGTGGTCCCCCCGTGGAAAAACCCGCTACGCCGAACCTTCCCCGGGAACGACCCGGAGGATCGTGCCGCCTCCCGCATGGGGGCACGGGCACCACCGGCGGCGGCGCCGCACGGGTCCGGACCTCGCGATCACCCTCGCGGTCGGATCGACCCGTTCAGAAGAACCCGCCTGTCACGGGCGTGCCCGCCCGACGCGGGCGACCACGAGGACGTGGCCGCACACGGCGAGGACGGACACCGAACACGCGACGGGCACCGCCGCACACACGGCACCACAACTCCATCCGTACGCAGCAGGCCCAATGTCCTCCCGACTGCGCTTTTCACGCAGCCGACGAAACACGACAGGAGGCCAGATGTCCGCTGGCCAGGTGCGA
>CALGOD010000169.1 GCA_937957845.1 uncultured Nocardiopsis sp. | reverse complement strand
TGCGCCGTCTCCGTCACGCCCCTGTGCTCCGGCTCGGAGAACACGTGGTCGGGGATCGGGGGCCGGTGGTCGTCGGACCCGCGCACGGCTTCACCATCGAGTTCTGGCAGGAGGGCGAACGGTTCCTGGAGTCGCCCGACCACGAGGACAGGCTCGACACGCTCCGGGTCGTGGCACCCGAGCACATCCTGCGGGACTCCCTCATCGCACCCCAGCCCAACCCGGTCAGCGAGGTGATCCCCGGCAGGGCCCGAGAAGGAAGCCTGGTCATGGTCGGAGACCGGTCGCACCCCACACTGAACGCCTTCACCTGGGACCTCGCCACCGACATCACCTTCCCGATCGACGTCGTCTACACCTGGGTCGACGGCTCCGACCCGATCTGGCTCGCCAAGCGCGACGCCCACCTCGGTGACCAGGCCCCGGTCAACCCGGACGCGGCCTCGGACTCCCGCTACACCAGCAGGGACGAACTGCGGTACTCACTGCGTTCGCTGGAGATGTTCGCCCCCTTCGTGCGCAACGTCTTCATCGTCACCGACGGTCAGACGCCGCCGTGGCTCGACACCGACCATCCGAGGGTGCGGGTGGTGGACCACAAGGAGATCTTCAGCGACCCCTCCCTCCTTCCGGTGTTCAACTCACACGCCATCGAGTCGCAGCTGCACCACATCGACGGTCTGGCCGAGCACTACCTCTACCTCAACGACGACGTGTTCTTCGGCCGTCCCGCGCATCCCTCCCTCTTCTTCCACCCCAACGGGCTCGTGAAGCTGAACCCCTCGCCCTACCGCTTCGGCCTGGGAGAGGTCAGTGCCGAGGACCAGCCCGTGGACGCCGCCGCCAAGCGCAACAGCACACTCCTGGAACAGCGCTTCGGCAGGGTGCCCACGACCAAGTTCAAGCACACGCCGATCCCCCAGCGCCGTTCGATCCTGGAGGAGCTGGAGCGGGAGTTCCCCGAGGCCTTCGCCCGGACGGCGTCCTCACGTTTCCGCAGCCCCGACGACCACTCCATACCGTCGTCGCTGCACCACCACTACGCGCTCCTCACGGGCAGGGCCGTGGTCGGGGGCATGCGTTACACCTACCTCAACCTCGCGGACTCCGACGCGGTACGCCTCAGGACCCAGGCCCTGCTGGCGCACAGGAACTTCGACTCCTTCTGCGTCAACGACACCACCGAGGCCGAAGAGGAGGCCGAGGAGCACATCACCGGGTTCCTCTCCGACTACTTCCCCTTCAGCAGCGCTTTCGAGCGCTGAGGGTGCCCCGGCCGCCCCGTGGACACGGGGCCCGGACCGCCGGAGCCGGCCCGTCACCCGCTCCTGTCGCCGTCGGGGACTCACTCCCAGGCGAGGCGGTGGGCGGTGGACTCCTCTGTGGGCGAGCTGCCGAAGTGCTCCGCGAACAGCCCGCGTCCGTGCTCGGTCCGCAGGGACACGACCTTCGCCTCGCAGACCCACCGGTTCCACCCGGCCTCGAAGGCCTTCGCGCCCTCGCGGTTGCGGCCCAAGAGCGCGGGGACCGCGTGGTACACGGCCGTGTTCGGCAGGGGCCTGCCCGCGATGTGGGCCCGGGCGTGCGCACGGGCCTCGGCCTCGTCCGCCGGTACGGGCAGGACATAGCGGGGCACCATGTAGCGCGGACTTCCCCCCAACGGTCCCAGCACTTCGTCCAGCGCGGTCGTGAACCTCCCCGCCACATCGGGCCCGGCACCGGCCAACGTGAACCGGTACACACCGTCGGTGTCCACGTGGACGCGCACCCCCTCGGCTCCGGTCGGCGAGTGGCCCGCGGCGCGGAGGGCGTCGGCGACCGCGCACGCGTACCGACTCGGAGCCACCGGTTCGGCCGCGCGTCCGAGGAGCTCCACCGTCCGGCGAAGACGGTGCGTCCGGTGGGCGAGGACGGCGACCAGCGCGCACACCGCTCCCGCCACGAGCAGCCAGGGGACGAGGAAGGCCGCCACCGTCGACAGCGCGGCGAAGACCGCCGCGACGACCACGAGGACGGACGTACCGCCGTGCTCACCGCCCACGGCTCCGGCGGGTGCGGGCAGTACGGTGGGCGGCTCGGGAACGGGGACGTCCTCTCCTCGGACGGCGGGTGTGCGCGGTGAGCGCACCCGCAGAGTCGGTAGCAGGGTGTCCTCGTAGGGTTCGCCGATCCGCCAGCGCGCCCGCGTCCGCTCGCGGTCGCGGGCTCGGTCGAGCATCCGCCGATTGACCTCCTCCGGGGCGTCGGGCGGTTCGTACGGAGAGAACGCCGGGTCCACGTGCGCGACCCCGCTCATCACCTCGCCGTCATCGCTCACCCCCAGATAACCCTGGTGTTTGCGTACGAACCGGTCCCAGTCGGCACCGCCCCGCGGATGCTCCCGGCTGACGCAGACGACCGTCCAGGTGTGCGCGGTCTTCTCCGGCCAGGACGGGTCGAGCCGCAGCGCCCGGCCCCGGCTCTGCACGACGGCGGTCGGCGTGGTGGCGGTGGTCAGGTCGATGACCGTGTTCACCCCGCGCGCGTCCCACCCCTCCCCGAGGAGGGCGCGGGTGCCGACGAGCACCTGACATCCACCCGACTCCAGGAACCGCGTCACCACCCCGACCCAGGTACGCGAGGTCCAGGACCCCTCGATGACGTGCAGTCCGTCGACCTCCCGTGCGGTGAGGGTGATGTGGGGGAGTGCGTCGCGCGCGAACTCCAGGAACGTCGCGCCGGTCAGCGGTGCCATGGCCACGGTACGGCCGGTGACCAAGACCGGATCGAGCCCGCGGGTGCGCGGATCGGCGGCGAGCACGGCCAGTTGGAGCCACGCGGATCCGGCGTCGTCGGCCAGGATCCCCCGGAGGGAGGCGGGGGGCCTGGCGCTCGCGCGTTCGTGGTCGCACAGCACCAAGGCCCGCAGCCGGGGGCCGACGGCGTCCTTCTCCGCCGCGATGATCTCGACGGTGGCGTGCGACTTGGCGTCGCTGCGGGCCAGGACCCGG
Organism: uncultured Nocardiopsis sp.; assembly: GCA_937957845.1. Lineage (GTDB taxonomy): Bacteria > Actinomycetota > Actinomycetes > Streptosporangiales > Streptosporangiaceae > Nocardiopsis. The sequence goes on along the minus strand of CALGOD010000169.1, from coordinate 1,073 downwards.
TCGACGGGAGAGGTTCCGGCGCGGACCCCGTGGCGGGTGAGGTGGTGACCGACCGACGGCAGCGCGGCTCGAAGGCGCTCGCGGGCCTTGCGGTCGCGTTCGGATCCGGTGAGGCAGTGGCGCGCGTAGTCACCGATCAGCGCGGTCCAGTCCTCGGCGGTGGGCGGATGCCTGTGCTGTTCGAGGAGGCGGGCTCCCTCGGGCAGCGCGCACAGTCCCGCGTGGTGCAGGCGCAGCACGGCGTCGGTGAGGGTGGGCTCACGGGCGGCGAGCCGGGCCCAGGACACCTGTGCTCCATCGGCGGTGGCACGGTCGACGAAGCGTGCGTCCACCCAGGGAAGGAAGTCGGTGTCGGCGAACCCGGGGGTGAGCAGCTCCGTGCACAGCTGGGTGAAACGGGTTCCCTGCTCGGCGAGGTACTCGCGTTCGGTCACGGTGGGTTCGGTGACGTAGGCGAGTTCGGCGAACGGCGCCAGGTATCCGTCGCGTACCAGGGCGGGGATGGAGGCCCCGGTGACGGGTTCTCCGAAGAGGCTGTCGACCAGGTCCTTCTCGGCCGCGGTGAGGCTGTCGGCGGGGGTCCCGGTCAGTCCGATGACGTGTGCGTCGGGCAGCTCGGCGAGGATCTCGTCGAGCAGACGGCCGCACACCTGGAGCAGGTGGTGGCATTCGTCCAACAGGACGGTGAGGGGGCCGGCGTCGTGCAGGGCGTCCACGAGGGCGCGTCCGTTGGCGTGCAACCGGTCGCGGACGGAGGAGGTACCGCGCCCCTCCTCGTCGGTCTCTGCGTCGGGGTCGAAGACGGCGAGGGACTGGTAGGTGAGGACGTTGACGCCGTCCTCCAGGCTCCTGGAGCTTCCCGCGGTGCATCCCTCGGGACGGTCGAAGGACTCCCAGTGCGCGATCCACTGCCCCTGGATGGCGGTGTTGGGGACGAGGACGACGATACGACGACCCAGACGTCGGGCGGCCTCCAGTCCCACGAGCGTCTTGCCCGAACCCGGTGGGAGCACGATCCACGTGCGTCGATGCCCGTCGGCCCAGCGGGCGTCGACCTCCTCCAGGGCGGTGCG
>CALGOD010000168.1 GCA_937957845.1 uncultured Nocardiopsis sp. | reverse complement strand
CCACGCGGCGGTGAACATGTCGCTGTCGTAGAGCAGTGCCAGATCTGCCATACCCGAGGGGTGTCCGCCTCGCAGGACGTCCCCGACCTCGGTGGGCCGGTAGGCCTCCCCGTCCCGTTCGACCACCCCGACCGACGCCAACAGGCGTAGCAGACGACCCAGGCGGTCGGGGTGCAGGCCCAGTTCGGCGGCCAGAGTTGCGGTGTCGGCGGAGCCCTCGGCCAGACGGTCGAGCAGACCCAGTTCGATGGCGGTGGCCACCGCCCGGGACGCCCAGGGGCCGGTCATGAGCCGCAGTACCTCGCGCTCGGCGGATCCTTCTGCCATCGCCACCTCCGGTGGAGTCTTCAGAGCCAGCCTTTGTACCGGAACAGGAGGTAGAGGCACAGTGACGACAGCACCAGTGTGGCCAGGACCACCGTCCAGCTGAACACCCAGTGGAACCCGGGCTGGGGTTCGATGTCCACCGCGTACACGGAGACGATGAGGGTGGGCACGATCAGGATGCCGCCCCAGGAGGAGACCTTCTTCATCGCCTCGTTCTGGGCCTGGTCGACGAGTGCGCTGTTGAGCGACATGATGTTCTGCAACAACTGTCGGGAGCCGTCGAGTCGCTCGTGCACGGCGGCGGCGTGGTCGGCGACGTCGCGCAGTCGGTGGTGCAGAGCGGTGCGCTGGTGTTCGGGGATGTGGAAGGGCCGGGCGGCGGCGACGCCCCGCGGGGGCGGTCCGGTTTCCGCGGGGGGCCCGTTGTCCCTGGCCAGCGGCTCCATGAGGGTCTCCAGCACCACCTCCAAAGGGTCGACGGCACGCGCCAGGGCGATGACCTCCCGGGCCAGGCGATAGATGCGTTGGGAGGCCTCGGGGTCCCTGGCGAAGACCTGGCCCTCCACTTCGTCGATGTCCTGTTGTATCCCCGCGATCACGGGGGCGTAGGCGTCCACGACCCGGTCCAGGACCGTGTACACCACGGAGAGGCCGCCGTGGGCCAGGGTGCCGGGGTCGGCTTCCACCAGTTCGCGCACGTCCTCGAAGTCGACCTGGTCGGTGTGGCCGATGGTGATCACGAAGTCGCTTCCGACGAAGACGTGGACCTCTCCCACGTCCACGCTCTCGCGCTCCTCGTCGTAACGGGCGGGCCGCAGGACCAGGAAGAGCACTCCCTCGTAGACCTCGGCCTTGGGGCGCTGGTGGGCGACGATGGCGTCCTCCACCGCCAGCTCGGGCAGGCCGAAGACGCGGGCGGCCTCGGAGATCTGTTCGTGGTCGGGCATGGACATGCCGACCCAGGCCAGGAGCCCCGGGGTCTGCTCGACCGCGCGCCGGGCCTCGGCGACGGTGGCGACCTCCCCCTCCCGATGCCCGTCGCGGTACAGCACGCAGCGCACCCGCCCGGGCGGGCTCTGTTCGGGGGACCCGGCTTTGCTGTGGCCCAGTGCCATGAGGCGTTCGGGCGAGGAGTCGGTCATGTGGTCTGTCCTCTTGGGCTCGGCCTTCCACCGCCGCCCGAGCGGCGGGACCCGGTCTGGTGGGGCATGGCCGATCCTCGCGCGGTGGGCGGACACGTGCGCGTTGACACGCCGGGGCCGGGATCGGCTCCGGTGGCGGGTCAGTCTCTCAGCCCGGAGGCGCGGATGGTGATGTTGAGCCGTCCCTCCAGGCCCAGGACCCGCGGTGCCGTTCCGGGTCGGATGCGGGGAACACCGTGGTAGGCCATGCGGGAGGGGCCTCCGAAGACGAACAGGTCGCCGCTGCGCAACTCGATGTCGGTGTAGGGGCGGGTGCGGGTGCGGGTGTTGCCGAAGCGGAACACGCAGGTGTCGCCGAGGCTGAGCGAGACCACGGGTTCACCGGAGAGCTCGTCGCGGTCCTGGTGCATGCCCATGCGCGCCTGCGCGTCGTAGAAGTTGACCAGGGCCACGTCGTAGGGGTCGGCGCCATCGGAGGGCGGGGTGCCGTAGGCGTCCCGTACCGCGCGTGCGGCCAGGTCACCGAGCAGTTCGGGGAAGGGACGCACGGGTGTGCCGTCGGGCAGGGTCCGCGAGTAGGAGTAAGGCCGCCAATGCCACCCCAGACTCACCATCCGAACGCTCATCATCCCACCTCGTGGCATGGTGTGCCTGCGCATTCCGGCGGGTCCGCGCGCCCAGTCACGGCAGCGTCGGACCAGGTCCACCTGGGTCTGTTCGTCCAGCCAGGCCGGCAGGTGGACGGCTCCCGGGGCCACTTCCACGGGCGGGCCGGGGAACAGCGCTTCGTCCATGCCTCCATCGTGCCCTTCGGGGTGGCGGTGGTGGAAGTCGGTCAGCGACGCAGCAGGTCGCGGATGTTCACCACGAGCAGCAGCACCACGATCACGGCGATGGGCACGGTGACGGCGATGCGCCAGTTGACGATGAAGGCGGTCACGACCCCCACCAGGAGGCCGATCACCACTGCCAGGACCGCCAGTCCGACGAGGTACTGGACGAACCTGCGGCGGGCGATGGAGTCGAAGGCGGCGAAGGCCAGGACCACGCCGATCATCGCGTAGAAGGTCTCCTGGCCGTCCAGCAGGAACAGCGGCAGTGCGAGCGAGAGCAACAACAGGGGGGTGCTCAGCGCCACCCACAGGTGCAGGAAGCGGGTGGAGCGCTGTGTTCCGGAGGAGTAGGGCAGGTGCGGCGCCTTCAGGTGTTCGGTGGGAGAGGGCACCAGGGGCGTGTCCTCGTCCAGGGCCCGTGTGTGGGCCTCGTGCTCGTCGGCGGCCAGTGTCCGCTTCTCGTAGACCTCGGCCAGTTCCATCTCCAGGACGGCGATGCGTTCCTCGTACTCGCGGGCGCGCGGTCGGGAGTGGGCCTCGCGGTTGAGGACCATGCGGGCCGAGTCGAGGCGTCGCAGGTGGTCCCGACGGCTGAGGATGTCGGCGTCCAGGGCGCGTAGGCGCTCTTCGAGGGTCTTGACGTGGGCGCGCAGTTCCGCTCGTGCCGCGGCCTCGGTGGGGGCGACCTTCTGCAGACCCACCCAGGCCAGTGGGTCGGTCCAGGAGCGTCGGATGGTGCCGTCGCGTTCGTAGCGGGGGCCGCTGGGGGCGCGCTCGCCGTCGAAGAAGTCACCGGTGTCGCGCCCCCACAGGCCGCGGAAGCCCTTGATCCACGGGGTCTCGTCGTCGATGAGGACGGCGTGCCATTCGCGGTCGCCGCCCGGTCCCAGACGGATGCCGTCACCGCGCGCGTAGTCGACGAAGGGGACGCCGATGCCGTGCCGGTTCAGAGCGCTGTCGGCGCGGAAGATGCGGTGGGTCAGCCGTCTCCAGGCGCGGATGGGGCGTCGCAGGAACGCGGGGTCGACCTGGATGAGGTAGTCGCCGGGCAGCATCTGGTGGGAGTGGGAGCCCGCGCCGACGTAGACGATGGGGTGGGTGCCCTCCCGCCGCAGGTCGGGGTCGTTCCAGCT
>CALGOD010000167.1 GCA_937957845.1 uncultured Nocardiopsis sp. | reverse complement strand
GCCCCGCTACGCCGCCACCGTCCTGCGCACCGTCTCCGTGGAGGACGGCCTGTGACCCAGACCACCGATCGATCCGAGCCTCTCGGCCTGCCCGGAGCCCCCGAGCCGACCAGCCCCGCCGGTCTGCCGATCGCCCCGACCGGGGCGGTGTGGCGACGGTTGCGCCGCGCCGGAAGGGAGCACGGACGTCTGCTCTACGGCGTCGTGGCCCTGTACGGCCTGGCGGCGCTCAGCGCGCTGGCCGCCCCGTGGATCCTCGGGATGGTCATCGACACGGTGCGCGCGCAGGGTGCCTCCTCCCACGTCGACCTGATGGCCGTGCTCATCGTGGTGTCGCTGGTGGTCCAAGCCGGATTCACCCTGGCGGCGGTGGCGTCCTCGGCCCGCTTCGGCGAGTCCGTGCTCGCGGAACTGCGCGAGGAGTTCGTGCGCGCGGTGCTCCGTCTTCCCCTCGGTGTGGTCGAGCGGGCCGGAACGGGCGACCTGGTCTCGCGTACCGGTCGCGACATCGGCCATCTGAGCCACACCGTGCGCGTCGCCGTGCCCACGATGGCCGTCAGCGTGGTGACCGTGGTGGTCATCATCGGCGCGCTGACCGTCCTGCACCCCGCCCTGCTCCTGGCCTGGCCTCCCTCGGTCCTCCTGTTGTGGGTCTCCACACGCTGGTACGCCAGGAGGGCTCCGGAGGGGTACGTGCGCGAACTGGGCACCTACTCGGAGATGACCCAGAGCGTGACCGACACCGTGGAGGGCGCGCACACGATCGAGGCCCTGGGACGGCAGGTCCGTCGGATCGCGCTCAACGACCAGCGGGTGGGGCGCGCCTACGCGGCCGAGCGGTACACCCTGTGGCTGCGGTGCCGGTGGTACGCACCGCTGCAGTTCGGCTACCTCTTCCCGGTCTCCCTGGCCTTCCTCGTCGCGGGTCTGCTGTACGTGAACGGTTCCCTGAGCGTGGGTCAGATCGCCACAGCGGTCTTCCTCAGTCGGCAGATGATCCGACCGGTCGACCAACTGCTGGAGCAGGTGGACAGTCTGATGATGGGTTTCACGAGCATGCGTCGGTTGCTGGGCGTGGAACTGGTCGAGGAGAACGTCTCCGCGACCGACGCGCCCACGCCGGGACGTCCGGGCGAGATCAGGCTGGACGGTGTGCGGTTCGGCTACACCGACCAGGAGGTGCTGCACGGCGTCGACCTCGTGGTGGAACCCGGCGAGCGGCTGGCCGTGGTGGGCCCCAGCGGCGCCGGCAAGTCCACCCTGGGCAAGCTCGTCGCGGGGGTGCATCCGCCCACGTCGGGGAGCGTCCGCGTGGGCGGGGTGTCCATGGCGGGTCTGACCCCCGAGGAGCGGCGCGGGAAGGTGGTCATGCTGAGCCAGGAGAGCCACATGTTCCGGGGGACGATCGCCGAGAACCTGGCGCTGGCCCTGGACCTGCCCGACGGCGCGACGGAGATCGACCGAGACCGTTTGTGGGAGGCGTTGGCCGCCGTGGGCGCCGACGCGTGGGCGCGCTCATTGCCGGACGGATTGGACACCCTGGTCGGTTCGGGCAGCACCGCGCTGGACCCCGCCCACGTGCAGCAGCTCGCCCTGGCCCGCGTCGTGCTGGCGGACCCCGACGTGTTGGTCCTGGACGAGGCCACCTCCCTGATGGACCCGCGTTCGGCCCGGCACCTGGAGCGTTCCCTGTCGGGGGTGTTGGAGGGCCGCACCGTGGTGGCCATCGCGCACCGACTGCACACCGCCCACGACGCGGACAGGATCGCCGTGGTGGAGGAGGGCCGGATCAGCGAACTGGGCTCTCACGAGGAATTGCTGGCCCAGAGCGGTTCCTACGCCGGCCTGTGGCACGCCTGGCACGGACGGAGCTGAAAGGGACGGGTCCGGCCCGTGGAGCGACGCACGGGTGTGTGGCTCTTGCGCGTCCTCAGGAGGGCCACTGGTCGGGGGGAGGGAACCTGGAGGTGTCGATCTCGATGTCGAAGGGCGCCGGGAGTCGGACCTTGGCGCCGAAGTCCACGGTCGTGGCGTGGTTGTACCGGCCGTTGCCGGGCTGCTCGTAGAGGGTGACCGACGGTCCCGCCTCGTCCCAGGCGTCGATCAGCAGGTAGAGCGGAACCGGTACGTGCGCGTAACCCCGCAGCTTCTTCTTCCGATCGGTGTCCCTGCTGCTCCGCGACACGATCTCGACCACGAGTGCGGCCTCGTCCGACGGGCAGGGGGTCTTCGAAGGGTCGAGGACGATGTCCTCCGGCATGACGACCAAGTCGGGAACATACAGTCGTTCGACCGCCACGAGTGGGATTCCCAGAGTCCGATAGACGTCCCACCCGTCGGGAAGAACCCGCCCGAGCATGCGACTCACCCGGGCCGCGATGTAGTGATGGGGATCGGATGGGGGCGCCACGAGCACGACTCCGCTGTCATCGATGATCTCGGCCCGCCAACCGTCGGGCACGTCCAACTCTCGCCAGGTGCTCAGCAGGTAATTCCATCGCGACAGCCCCGCCGCCGGGGCGGCTTCTCGCATGGCCGGACCCCTTCCGCCTCGCACCTTGCGAACAAGAGCGGAACGCTCCGTGCCCTCGTCCACTCGACACTTCGCAGACCAACCCCGACTCCTCGGCGGGAACAGTGTCGACTCGGCGGTCCCGGCCTCCGGAAAAGCGAAACCGGGCGGCTTGGAAAGGCCGCCCGGTCGTCGCGGGCGAGGTCGCGTATCCGGACCTCATTCCACGGGCCCGAGGGCCCGCGGTCTCACGGACCTAGAAGTCCATGCCGCCCATGCCACCGGTCGGGTCGCCGGCGGGAGCGGCGGCCTTCTCCGGCTTCTCGGCGATGACGGCCTCGGTGGTCAGGAACAGACCGGCGAT
>CALGOD010000166.1 GCA_937957845.1 uncultured Nocardiopsis sp. | reverse complement strand
CCTCGGCCAGGTCCTCGTCGCCGGCGTCGAAGGACAGGGGCGTCTGCGCGCCCGTGGCCAGCAGGCGTCCCAGCCGGCCCTCCTCCCTGACGGAACCGTCCAGTCCGCCGCTGAGGAAGGTGTCCTCGTCCGCCCGCTGGGGTCGCTCCATGATCGGCCACACCCAGGCGACGTCGACCGAGGGCGTGTCGTCGTCCTCGCCCGTGTAGGGAAGGAAGGTGTACTGGGCGCCGACGATCTCGCCGTCGCCGTCCACCGCCTCGACGACCAGGGGATAGACACCGTAGGAACGCAGGCCCAGGTCCTCGACCGGCACGCTCAGGGAGTACTCCTGGCTGGACCCGGGTGAGAGCTCCTCGGCGACCTCCTCGTCCGGGCCGGGGGCGTCCGGCTGCCAACCCTGGCCCGAGGCGAATCCGTCCAGTTCGTCGCGGCTGGTGAAGGGGTGCCGCGAGTAGCGGAGCCGTACGGTGACCTCGCTGAGGCTCTCCGAGGTGGTGTTGGCCACCTCGCCCGCGACCCGCAGAGTGCTGTCCTCGCTCACGGCGTCCGGCGTGATGCGCTCGACGATGAGCGGCTCGGCCGCCTCGCCCTCGGGTTCGGCGTGCGCGGGCGTGGCCGGTATCGGGAACAACGCGGTGGCCATGGCCATGACCACCGTCGCGAAGGCAAATCGACGCAACGCTTGACCGGTTTCCTGATTCGGGTCCAGGTGGCCGTCCCGCCGGGACTGTGGTGGAGGGGACGGTCGGGAGTACCCGCACGGCGCGACGGCGTACGCGGGTCGGGTGGACGCGGGGTAACCAGGGCGTCCCACCACTTCCCCGAAGATACCGCCTTCCCCGCACCCTGAGTCGGGTAAGGATAGCCGGGCGGCGTGTGGTGGGCGCCCCGTCCCCCATCGAACGGCGGCGATCCGTCGCGGGCGTGCCCGATCCATGCACGGTGTGGTCGTCCCTGTGGTCGTCCCTGGAGGAAACGATTCGCGGTTTGCGGCGGGCGCCACTTAATCTCGTTGTGTGCCGAACACAGAGTTTTCGCATGAGAGCGACACCGCCCAGCAGCATGGCGCCGAGACTTCGGCGCCGGAGAGGGTGAAGTTGACCGGGGCCCAACGGGCGGCGGTGACGGCGTTGGCCGACTCCTTCCCCTTGGTGTCGGAGGAGCTGGGGGAGCGCTTCGCCGTGCACGACCAACAGCTCGCCCTCGTCGGTGGGCCGGTGCGCGACGCACTCCTGGGAAGGACGTCCAACGACATCGACCTGACCACCGACGCGGTGCCCCAGCGCATCCTGGAGCTCGTGGACGGTTGGGCCGACGCCGTGTGGACCGTCGGCATCGACTTCGGCACCGTGGGGCTGCGCAAGAAGGGCCTGCAGCTGGAGATCACCACCTACCGCAGCGAGTCCTACTCGCCCA
>CALGOD010000165.1 GCA_937957845.1 uncultured Nocardiopsis sp. | reverse complement strand
GTTCGGCAACTTCGTGCCGGCGGCGATCGCCCTCTACTCGTACGCGGTGTACCACTCCGACCGGCGTCTGCTGGTGGGCTGGTTCCTCCTGTACACCCTGGCCATGGGTGCCGCCTACCGGTTCAGCGCCGAAGAACTGGTGTTCCTGATCGGAGCGCTGCTGGTGGTGCCGATGACCTTCGGCCTGTGGGTCGGCACCCGCCGTCAGCTCATCGACCGACTCCACGAACGGGCCGCGCGGCTGGAACGTGAACAGCACATGATGGCCGAGCAGGCCATCACCGCCGAGCGCACACGCATCGCCCGGGAGATGCACGACGTGGTCGCCCACCGGGTCAGTCTCATGGTGCTGCACGCCGGTGGACTGGAGGTCTCGGCCACCGACCGGCGCACCGTCGAGGCCGCCGGACTCATCCGCACCACCGGCCGCGAGGCGCTGGCGGAGCTGCGTGGGATCCTGGGCGTGCTGCGAGACGACTCCGACGCCTCCGCGCCCACCGCTCCCCAACCGGTGCTGGCCGATCTGGACCGGTTGGTGGGGGAGTGGCGCGCCGCGGGGATGATCGTCACCCGGCAGGACACCGGACAGGGACCGCCGCCGCCCGCCGCCGTCCAACGCACCGCCTACCGCGTGGTCCAGGAGGGGCTGACCAACGCGGCCAAACACGCACCCGGCGCCGCCGTCACCGTGCGCCTGCACCGGGACGAGCGTCGCCTGGAGGTGGAGGTGGCCAACGACCCCGCCTCCGTTCCCGCCTCGCCCATGCCCCGCAGCGGATTCGGGCTGACCGGGCTGCGGGAACGCGTCGCCCTGGCGGGCGGGCGGCTCAGCGCGGGGGCGTGTCCCGACGGCGGATGGCGGTTGCGCGCCATCCTGGGAACCGACGACCCGAGCGGTACGGAAGAAACGGAAGAAGAGGCCTCCCACGGTGATCCGCACACTTTTGGTCGATGACGAACTCCTGGTCAGGTCCGGTCTGCGGATGATCCTGGAAGCGGCCCCCGACATCGAGGTGGTGGGCGAGGGCGGCGACGGGGACGAGGCCGTGCGTCTGGCCGGGGAGCTGACCCCCGACGTGGTGTTGCTCGACATCCGCATGCCGGGCACCGACGGCATCACCGCCGCGGCCACGCTCACCGCTCTGCCCGAACCTCCCCGGGTGGTACTGCTGACCACCTTCGACCTGGACGAGTACGTGCACGGCGCGCTGCGCGCCGGGGCGGTGGGCTTCCTGCTCAAGGACACCCCACCGCGTGACCTCATCGCGGCGGTGCGCACCGTCCACGAGGGCAACGCCATGCTCGCCCCCCGCGTCACCAAACGCATGCTCGAACGCTTCGCCTCGCCCGCCCCCGCCGACTCCGCCGAGGGTCGCGCCCAGGCCAGGCGCCGTCTGTCGCAGCTCAGCGAGCGTGAGCGCTCCGTGCTCGTGGCGGTGGCCAAGGGCAGGTCCAATGCCGAGGCCGGGCGGGAACTGGGTATGCGCGAGGCCACGGTCAAGGCGCACGTGAGCCGGATCCTGGCCAAGTTGGGTCTGGCCAACCGGGTGCAGGCCGCCATCCTGGCCCATGACGCCGGCTGGGCCTGACCAGTGCGCGGACACCCTGACCGGTGACGGAAACCACACCCTTCGTGACCTGCGCGGAGCGGTCCGGCGCGACCTCCGAAAGGCCGTGGTCGTGGCGGTGTGCGCCCTGCACGCCTCGGTTGCGTCTACCGACGGGTAGCTCGGTACGCTGCAAGGCGATCCCCATCCCCGTCGCATCATCACGTCGTGGCTGATCACAAGCAGCCGCAGGAGAAGAGGAGCCCCTATGTCGCGCTCGGTACTGGTCACCGGCGGCAACCGCGGAATCGGCCTGGCCATCGCCCGTGAACTGGCCGCGGGCGGAGACGACGTCGCGGTGACCTACCGCTCGGGAGAGCCCCCCGAGGGTTTCCTCGGGGTCCGCTGCGACATCACCGACTCGGCCCAGGTCGACGCCGCCTTCAAGGAGGTCGAGGAGGCGCAGGGCCCGGTCGAGGTGCTCGTCGCCAACGCCGGGGTCACCAAGGATCAGCTCTTGGCCCTGATGAGCGAGAACGACTTCTCCTCCGTCCTGGACACCAACCTCACCGGCGCCTTCCGCGTGGCCAAGCGCGCCATACGCGGCATGATGCGCAAGCGGTCGGGGCGTATCGTCCTCATCTCCTCGGTGGTCGGTCTCATGGGCTCGGGCGGACAGGCCAACTACGCCGCGTCCAAGGCCGGGCTGGTGGGCTTCGGTCGCTCCTTGGCCCGCGAACTGGGTTCGCGCGACATCACCGTCAACATCGTGGCCCCGGGCTTCATCGAGACCGACATGACCGCGGTGCTGTCCGAGGAGCGTCGGGCCGAGATCAGGAAGAACGTGCCACTGGGCCGTA
>CALGOD010000164.1 GCA_937957845.1 uncultured Nocardiopsis sp. | reverse complement strand
CAGTCGCGGAGGGACCTACGCACTCGCCATGTCTGCCGCCCTGACATCCTCGTCCTCCTGGTGGCGGGACCTGAACGCGGCCATGGCCCCCAGCACCCCACCACCCAGAGCCAAACCCCTCGTGGACGAACACCTGCGCTGGTACCCCAAGGCGGACACCGCGCTCCTCAGCAGGGCCTACGCGGTCGCCGAGCATCTGCACCGAGAACAAAAGCGCAAGAGCGGCGAGCCCTTCATCATCCACCCGCTCGCGGTCGCCACGATCCTGGCGGAGATGGGGCTGGACACCGCCACCCTGGTCGCAGCCCTGTTGCACGACACGGTGGAGGACACCCCTTTCAGCCTGGCCCACCTGACCGCGGAGTTCGGTCCGGAGGTCGGGGTGATGGTGGACGGCGTCACCAAGGTGGACCAGTCCATGTACGGGCGTGACGCCGCAGCGGGCGAGACCTTCCGCAAGATGGTGGTCGCCGCTCGCGATGACCTGCGGGTGCTGTTGATCAAACTCGCCGACCGCCTGCACAACTTGCGTACGCTGCAGTTCCAGCCTCCCCACAAGCGCATCAAGATCGCTCAGGGGACCCGGGAGCTCCTCATTCCTCTCGCGGAGCGGCTAGGGGTGTACCGCCTCAAGCGCGAGCTCGAAGACCTGTGCTTTGAGTACCTGGAGGGGGAGGCGTTCGAGCACACTCGGGCGCAGGTGGAGAAGACCCGCCGGCAGTACGTGCACGAGTTCGACACGCTCTGCATGCACCTGCGGGATGTGCTCACCGGGTTCCGGGTGAAGGCCTCCGTGGAGGTGCGCCCCCGCCACCTGTACTCGGTGTACTCGGCGTCTCAACGCCCCCACCGAGGCAGGGACGTCAGTCCCTTGGACACCGTCAGGTTCTTGGTGGTGGTCCGCGGGGACCAGCAGAACGCCTACTTGGCGCTGGGTGCCGTGCACGGACGGTGGAGGCCGATTCCTGCCAAATTCGAGGACTTCATCGCCACCCCCCGGTACAACCTGTACCGGGCACTGCACACCACGGTCTACGCGGACGGGTTGGGCAGGAAAGCGCAGATCATCATCCGTGACACGCGAGCGCAAGTGGTGTCGGAGTACGGAATCATCGCGGAGATCCGTGAGGACACCGGCAGGAACGGCCGCCTGTCCAAGGGCCGCACCACAGACCCCGAATGGCTCACCAGACTGCTGGGGTGGCAGGAGCAGGCGTCGGCCGAGGAACTGCTACGGGGAGCCCGCACCGAACTGGCCGACACCATCACCGTGCTGACCGAGGACGGGAAGATCCTCACCCTGCCGGAGGGCGCCACCCCTGTGGACGCCGCCTACGCCCTGGGAACGGAGACCGGTGACCACTACTCCGCGGCAACGGTGTCGGGGCGGCTGGTCAGCCCCACCACCCCGCTGCGTGAGGGCGCCACGGTCCAGATCATCACCACCGACCACCCCGCCCCCGACCTGGACTGGCTCGACTCCACCAAAACGGGTGAGGCCCGGGTGGGCATCACGTCCTGGCACCGTAGGCGTGACCGTGAACGTGCGGAAGCACAGGGGCGCGGGCGACTCCGCGACCTGATCGGCGCGGACCGGATCCTTGACGGGGAGGCCTCCGGCGCGATGCTGAGGGTGGCCCGCCGGGCGGGCCACCCCACGTTGGAGTCCCTCTATATCGCGGTCGGGGAAGGCCGGGTGGAGCCTGAGGACGTGGCTGACCGCGTCTGAGAGGGACTCAGTCTGCTGCGGTGGCCAGAGGGGCTGCCCACACCCGAGGTTGTGCCCGCGAAGCCCTGCTCGTGGTCGCACACCCCGAGCAGGTCGCATAGGGGCTGGGTTCTGGTGCCTTGCGCTGAGAGTAAGGTCGCCGACGCCTCTAGGTCGGCGATGTTGGGGGCGAGCTGAACACGGGCCACGCGAACCTCCGCGCTCGTCCCCGAGTGTGAGCTCCCTCTAGGCCAGCCACTAGGACGGGCGTTCCGCGCCTATCGATTCTGAACCACTATCTGATGGTGTGGAGATCCTGGCCGCCATGGTCGCCGGTCTGGTTCTAGGGCGGTGGAGAAGGTTTCACCGGGGACACGGGAGCGACCTTCGGAATCACACTGGTTCGTGACAACAGTCGTTGAAAGGCAGAAGCCGGGATGGCCGCATCCGACCGTGGTACAGCCCGGCAACGGAGCGTTGCACGGGGGCTGTCGTGCTCACACCGTGGCCTTCGCTCAGCAGGAGTCGACGCCGTCGAACTTGGCGGGCCATGCCCACGAATAGGTGTGGTAGGAGCCGACGGGCATCCCGATGCAGGAGAAATCGGGTCCTAAGGCGAGTTTGACCTTGACCCGCACGCTGTAGCTGCAGTTGTTCTTCACTCGCAGGTGATCCCTCACCCCGCTGTCGTCAAGGGAGGTCTTGACGCAGCTGGGGGCCGCCGCTGCGGGTCGCACAGCCGTCCCTGTGTCCTGTGAGTTCGACGCTGCTGCGGCGGGGGGCGACCAGGCCAGAACTCCGGCTGCGGCCAACACGCTGATGGCGATTGCTGACGTCTTCTTTCCGAACATGGTGAAAACTCCTTGCGCCAAAGGTAAATGGGGGCGGGAACAGCATGTGCGCCAGGAGCGGAAAAACCAAGCCTCGAAGAGTGTCCGGAGACGGCCATGACCGGATACGGACATCCTGTTGCGGGGTGCGGGATCGGATTTCCAGAGGCCTCTCACTCGACGAAGAGGAGATCAGATCGGATGTGCCGTTCCCCGTGCGCGACAGCGGAAGTGGCGACGTCCGGAACGAGGGCGATGTGGCGCTGAGCCATTCGGACAGGGACCTCGGCTATCGCGGAAACCCCGTGCATGCACATCGGTCTCACCAGCAACTCGGCGAATCTCGCTGGGCACCATCGGCCTTTTCGCTGTGCGGGCAGCCGAAGGGACGGAGGCCGCGACGATCACAGCCGTCGGTGCATGATGTGTAGGCCGACATAGCCGGCGGTGGGGTGGGCGAACCCCTGGGGCAGCGTGCCGAGCACGTCGAATCCGAGTGATCTGTACAGTCGCACCGCGCGGGTGTTGGTCTCCACCACGGCGTTGAACTGCATGGCCCGGTATCCCTTCCCACGCGCCCACTCAAGCGTGTGGTCGCACAGGGCTCGACCCACTCCACGGCCTTCATGGGCGGGGGCGACCATGTGATTGGCGCTCGCGATGTGACCGGCGTTGCCGAGGTGGTCGCTGTTCATCTTCGCTGTGCCCAGAACGGTACCGCTCTCATCCACGGCGACCACTGTCCTGTGGGGTTCGGGGAGCAGCCACCAGGCGCGTCCTTCCTCTTGGTCGAGGTCCGCGGGGTAGGTGAACGTTTCCCCCGCGGCCACGATCCGGTGGAAGAAGGGCCGGATCGCGGACCAGTCGGCGGCGGTGGCTTGGCGGATGTGCATGGCCGACGGTCCGTCGGGCCGCACGGTCTCCCGGCCACCTCTTTTCCAGTGAGTGGCCCAGGCCCTCGCGTGCAGGGGCGACGGTGGCCGGTCATGGGTTCTGTGCGAGGCCCGATCAAGTCACTCACGGGTTGCTCGTCCTGCTTCTGCCGAGACCTTGGGAGAACCGGGCCGAGCAGGACCAAGGGGTAGCGGAAGCTCGACGGCGAGGCTCGAGGGCGGTCTGAGCGTCCGGGTAAGGGCGGCCCCGGAAGCCGGAACCGTCCGATACCGACACAGGCCATATCGGATCACTCAAGTTGCCCGAATCATCCTACTTCCCAAATTGATGAAGTATCAGCCTATTGCCACTTTCGAATGCATTCGACCCACCTCGGAACGTCGTTCCTGCGGGATCTTGAGAAGGGGCCTTGAAAGCATGAGATGACAAATGCTGTTTTGCGCGTTTTTCCTGGTGGAAGGCGCAAGGAAAGCAGAAGATTTTTCTTTCCAAGCGGACCCGGACCTGTGTTCGCTCCACTATGTTGATCTCGGGAAAGAAAAAACCCGGCCTGGTGCTCACAACACCAGACCGGGTTCGGCCTTCTGCCTGCGTAAGCAGAACAGGGGCCCTACCACTCCCTGTACCAAGGAAAGCGGCTCGCTTCCCTCCTCAATCACGAAAAAAGGAAGCAACGCATGAAGCAGTCTAGCGCCCCCGGCTCCGTCATGACAGCGGTTCCCCCTGATTTCGACGCCGAAAATCTCCTCACGGAACCGGAACGAATACCCCCCGACCCCCCATATCCACGCAAACGCCCCTTGAATGCGATGCGCGGCATCGGTTTCATCCCTGTCTGCTGGTTGGCCCGGGCTCTGCGGAACGGCCTTGTGCCCACCCCCGCGGCCTACACCGTGGCCACGGTCATCGCCGAAGCGGCCGACGTCGACGGCCGCTGGTGTTTTCTGCACCTGGAGACGATGCTCGAGCGCTGCGGGGGGATCTTGAGCCTGTCCACGGTCAAACGCTCGCTCAACGACCTCGTCGACGCGGGCCTGGTCCGCAAGCTCTCACCCGAACGCACCCGGGAGTTCTTCTCCGCCGACATCGCCTCCGGCCGCCGGTGGGCCGACCGCCTTCCGATGGTGATGGAACTGATGATCCCCGCCGAGGCCTTTCCCGCACCGGTGGTGGAGGAGATCAACCATGTCCGGGCCGAACTGGGGGAGGAGCCCCTCACCGAGGAATCGCGACCCTACCCATCGGTAGCCACGAGGGGTCATTCTGACCCCGACCCCGGTTCAGAACGACCTACAGACCTTTACCCAACACACCTTGACCCGAACACACCCGTTCCGTCCGTCCGTGGGACCTTCACCACAGGACGCGCGCGCGAGACACCGGACGCACACGACGCGGCGAAAACGAAACGTGAGCCCAGCGGCAGAGCCCTGGAACTGCTGTCCCACGTCCCCGACGCCGCGCTGCACCGCCCCGGCTCCGACCGTGCCGCGCTGGCCCAGGCCGTGGACCGCCTGATCGCGCAGGGCCTGCGGCAGCGGGAGCTGCGCCCACTCCTGGCGGACACACACGCCCTGCGCCGTCCCTTCCCCGCGCTGATGCGGCGCCTGGCCGACCTGGAGCAGGCCCGGCTCTTCCTGGACGGACGTCTGGGCGCGGGCGTGCACCGGACAGGCGAGAACACCTGGGCCGGCGCCGTCCCGCTTGCGGCGTGGGAGGCGGGGGACCTGTTCGACCGTCCCCCAGAGTTCGTGCTCGACTCCCAGGGCAGAGCCTCCCAGACCTGCCCCGACCACCCGGGGGTGCGCAATGTGCCCGGTGGTGCGTGCGGTGTGTGCGGCGATCCGTGCCGGTCGGTTCCCGAAGAGATCCTGCATCCGCCCGCACCCACCGCCGACACCTCCCCACCCCCTGCGCCGGACCCCATGGCCGACGATCCGGTGCGGGAATGCGAGATCGATCCGGTGCAGCTACGGTTGATGAAGGAGTCCTTGGAGCAGGCGGGCCACGTGCGCGCCGCGCCCCCACCACAGGACATCACCCCGGCTCTGAGCCCTGCGGCACGCAAGGCGATCGGCTCGGTGCGCGCCCGCCTGGCCCGACTCCGCCCACGCGAACCCGAGTGAGCACGGGGGGCCGCCGCCACGATGCGGCGGCCCTGTCCCACCCTCTCGCCCAAGAGGGCAGGTGACGCGTTTCCGGGGAATGTACCTGGGGACACATCCGCACCTGAAGATTTATGTTCATATCGAGGTAATAGACTGCTGTGACAGCCACGACCTGAGGGCATGGCCTTCCAAGGCCCTTGGTCATTCTCAACGTACGGCGCCACAGTGCGCCTGCCCGAGGTTCCCGACACAACGGCGTGTGGGGTGCCCGTTCCATCTGTGTCGAAAGGAACGCTCACCCATGCCCTTTTCCTCTGACGCGCGCCGTGACCACCACCCCGGCGTCCGTTCGGTCTATGAGCACGTCGTACGTCGCAACCCCGCCGAGCCGGAGTTCCACCAGGCGGTACTGGAGGTTCTGGACGACCTCTCGCCCGCGCTGACCCGCCACCCCGAGTACGCCGAGCAGCGCATCCTGGAGCGCCTGTGCGAGCCCGAGCGCCAGATCATCTTCCGGGTCCCCTGGCGTGACGACCAGGGCCGCGTGCACGTCAACCGCGGTTTCCGCGTGGAGTTCAACAGCGCCCTGGGCCCCTACAAGGGAGGGCTGCGCTTCCACCCCAGCGTGAACCTGGGCGTGATCAAGTTCCTGGGCTTTGAGCAGATCTTCAAGAACGCCCTGACCGGTATGAGCATCGGCGGAGGCAAGGGCGGCAGCGACTTCGACCCCAAGGGGCGCTCCGAGACCGAGATCGAGCGGTTCTGTCAGTCGTTCATGACCGAGCTGTACCGCCACCTGGGCGAACACACCGACGTTCCGGCCGGGGACATCGGTGTGGGCGCCCGCGAGCTGGGCTACATGTTCGGCCAGTACCGGCGCCTGACCAACCGCTGGGAGGCGGGGGTCCTCACCGGCAAGGGACTGGAGTGGGGCGGCTCGCGAGTACGCACCGAGGCCACCGGATACGGCACCGTGCTGTTCACCCAGCGGATGCTGGAGCGTTCGGGGCAGAGCCTGGACGGCCGCCGCGTGGTCGTCTCGGGCTCGGGCAACGTGGCGATCTACTCGGTGGAGAAGGCCCAGCAGCTCGGCGCCAAGGTGGTGGCCTGCTCCGACTCCTGCGGTTACGTGGTCGATGAGAACGGCATCGACCTGGACCTGCTCAAGCAGGTCAAGGAGGTGGAGCGGGCGCGCATCAGCGTCTACGCCGAGCGGCGCGGCGCCGGCGCCCACTACGTGGAGGGCGGCAGCGTGTGGGACGTGCCGTGCGAGGTGGCCCTGCCCTCCGCCACCCAGAACGAGCTGGACGCCCAGGCGGCACTGACCCTGGCCCGCAACGGGGTGGTGGCGGTGGCCGAGGGCGCCAACATGCCCACCACGCCCGAGGCGGCCAAGGTACTGCGCGAGGCCAAGGTGCTGTTCGGCCCCGGCAAGGCGGCCAACGCCGGAGGGGTGGCCACCAGCGTGCTGGAGATGCGGCAGAACGCCCGGCGCACCTCCTGGTCCTTCGAGCACGCCGAGGGCGAGCTGGCCGCGACGATGGCCGACATCCACGACCGCTGCGAGGAGGCGGCCGAGCGTTATGGCTGCCCGGGCGACTACCTGCTGGGCGCGAACGTGGCCGGGTTCGAGCGAGTGGCGGGCGCGATGCTCGCCCAGGGTCTGATCTGATCGGCGACGGTGGCCGGCCGCGCCCCTTCCCCTGGGCCGGCCACCGCCGTGCTCAGCCCCACCCGCGACCGGCGAGGTAGAGCACCGCCAGGAGCACCACGATCACCACGGCGGGCCACAACGTGCCGACCAGACCACGACGTAGGGCACGGCGCGCGTCGGCCTCGGCGTGACGGGAGCGCGAAGCCCTGGACGGCGGAGAGGGCACCACCGACGCCTGTAGCGGCAGGTGCGCGCGGAGCACGAACTCACCGCCTTGGGGCCCGGCCTCCAACCGGCCGCCCAGTAGGCGGACGCGTTCGTCCAACCCCACCAGCCCATAGCCGCCCGGTTCCTGCTCGGTCGTCGTGACCAGGGCGTTGGTCACGGTCACGACCAGGTGATCCTGCCGCTGTCGCAGACACACCCGCACCGGGCTGCCCAGAGCGTGCTTGGCGGCGTTGGTCAGCCCCTCCTGGACCACGCGGTAGGCGGCGCGGGCGGTGGCCTCCACAAGCGGTGGGTCCGTACCGGGGCGCACCATGGATCCGTGCAACCGCACGTCCATGCCCGAGGTCTCAGCGCGACGCACCAGATCGGCCACGGGATCACCTGCGGGCGACACCGGAGCGGTGTCGCCGTCCTCGCGCAACATGCCGATGATCGCCCGCAGACGTTCGGTGGCATCGGCCGCGCTCTGACGCAGTTCACCCGCGGCCCGACGGCCCTCCTCCCCGGTGCGGGGGTCGACCTGCAACGCCGCCGCGCGCACGGCGATGAGGCTGATCTCATGGCCCA
>CALGOD010000163.1 GCA_937957845.1 uncultured Nocardiopsis sp. | reverse complement strand
CCCTCGTGCCCGCGGCGATGCACGCCGCCGACGAACTCCCCGGACTACGTCCCGGTACCGGGCTCACCGTGGTCTCGTGGTTGATGCGGATGGGGTTCCTGCTCTCCCCGCCCATCATCGGCGTGATCGCGGAGTCGACGAGCGTGCGTTGGGGGCTGGGCCTGGTGCCCGCCGTCGGACTCGTGGTCATCGTCTTCTCCGGAGTCCTGGGAGGGCGCCGCGAGCCCTCGCGCTCCTGACACACGACACGGAAGCACATGGTCGGGGAACCGCCCCGCCGGAACACGACGGTCCCCGGCGGGGCCGACCGGGAACACGGCCGTCCTGGGGGTGCCGGACGTTCTTCCCGACACCGTCGGAACCCTTCCTCACCTTCGGCGGCGGGCCAACCTGGCGCCCAGCGCGGGCCTGTCGATCTTGGCGTTGTGCCGCCGGTCCACCGGTAGGCGGTCCACCTCGACGAACTCGGTGATGCCCCGGGTCGTCTCGTGGCGGTCCACCAGTTCGCGGAGTTCTGCGGCCACCGTCTCGGCGCTGCGCCGGTCGTCGTCGGCGCGCTCGACGCAGACCACCGGGACGACGCTTCCGGCCCGGGGAACGGCGACCAGTGCCGCGCGACGCACCGCCGGGTGGGTGGCCACGACGGGTTCGACCTGCAGCGGCAGGTAGACCCTTTCAGGGGTGGGAACCCGGTGCGAACGTCGTCCGCCCAGCCACAGGCGTCCTTCCTCGTCGAGGAAGCCGACGTCGCCCAGCCTGTGCCACATCGATCCGTCCGGGTCGGCGATCTTGTTCTCCGCGGTCGCGGCCGGGTCGCGAAAGTAGTCCTCGCTGATGTGCGGGCTCCGGGCGATGACCTCGCCGATCTCGCCCGGTGGCAGCGCCTCGACGTCGCCGATCTCCGAGATGGGGCCCTCGGTCACCGGTACGATCCGCAGCTCGACGCCGGGCAGTCCCGGGCCGACGCACAGGCCCTCGCCGCGTTCGGTGCGCTCCCAGGTCTCCTCCAGCACCGTCGTCCCGTCGATCTCGCACAGCGGGAGCGCTTCGGTGGCACCGTAGTTGGAGTACAGCTCCCCCTCGGGGCCGAGCATGTCCCGCACCGCCGCGTACAGCGGGCCGTGGATCTCGGCTCCGCCCGCCACGACGCGGCGTACCGTCGGCACCGTGATCGACCTTGGGCGGGCGTGTGCCGACAGGTTCCGCAGCAGTGCGGGCGAGGCGAACATCGACCGGACGCCGCGCTCCTCGATGGTGCGCAGCAGTGCGGCCGGGTCGGCGTCACCGGGTCCCTTCATGGTGAAGTCCATCGGCGGGACCACCACCTGTCCGCCCGAGGACAGCGCGATGATCCAGAACATCGGGAACGTCGGCATGTCCACCACGTCGCGGCCGTCGCCGAGCGCCCACTGCCTTGAGACCAGTTCGACCATGGCGGCGAAGTTGCGTTGGCGGAGCACCGTGGGTTTCGGGGTTCCGGTGCTGCCGGTGGTGAAGGCGATGACGGCGGGGTCAGCGGGGTCGACGTCCGCCGGTGCCGGCTCTGCCGGGGCGGTCCGCGCGAGCAGGTCGTCCAGTGTCCTCACGCCGGGCCATCGGCCGTCCACGACGTACTGCCGACGCACGGTCCGCCTTCCCCAGCCGAAGAGCCTCTTGGCCAGGTGCGCGCGTGGCGTGCCGAAGAACACCTCGGGGCCGACCCGGTCCAGACAGCGGGTCACCCGCCGCGGGCCGTGACTGAACGGTTCGATGCCCACCAGCGTGGCACCGACCCGGAACAGGGCCGTGCCGAGCACGAGCGCGTCGAAGCTCGGCGGCACCATGAAGGAGCAGAGGGTGCCCTCTCGGACACCGGCCCGGCGAAGGCCGACCGCCAGCCGTTCCGCGCGGTCCGACAGCTCGCCATAGGTCCACTGCCGGTGGAGCAGGCCACCGTCACGGTGCCGGGTGACCTGGGTCAGGGCGATCCGCCCCGGGTCGGCACGCGCCACCTCCAGGACCAGGTCGGCCACCCGGATGCGGCCGTGTGCGGTGGCCCTGTCCCCGGTGGCGGAGTCCGCCGGGTGTTCCCTGTCGTCCGCCACGCCGGTCATCGGATCACCTGTGTCCTCGGAGTGGGCCGTCCACCCTCGGCGGCGGCGACGTCGGCCAGGAAGGAGCGGATCACGCCGGTCACCTCGTCGGGTCGTTCCAGCATCGGCATGTGGCCGGTGTCCAGGACGAGCGCGCGACGTTCGGGGC
>CALGOD010000162.1 GCA_937957845.1 uncultured Nocardiopsis sp. | reverse complement strand
CCAGGGCTCCGACGAGTTCGCCGCGCAACTGGGGTGCCGTGTACAGGTCGATCTCACCGCCAACGGTTACCACCGCGACGTCTTCCTGAGATCGGCTTGATATCTTCAACTCCACAGTCGTGACTGTAGCGGCCGGACCGACCCTCGGCCAGCGCGGTGACGGTGTTTCGCGGCATCGGTGACGATCCTCCGGATGACGCCGCGCGACGCCCGCGAGGAACTGCTCGTGGGGCGGGGGCTCAGCTCATGGCGCTCCAGGCCCGGGAGTCGCCGCGCAGGGGCAGACGCAGTTCGACGACGTCCGCCGAGCCCGGACAGGCGTTCAGTCCGAATCTCTCGGCCAGGCCCTCGGGCTCTTCGGTGGGGATCTCCAGGACCGCCCACACCTTGGTGGTCGTGGCGTCCATCTCCGTGCCCCACCGTCCGGACAGGGACTGCACGATGCCCAGCCCCCGGCCTCCCAGACCCGACGCGGAGGGGCGGGCCACGCGGGGCATGGTGCTGGACCCGCCGTCGCGTACCGCGATCTCCACCCAGCCCCCGGAATGGGCGCCTCGGTCCACCTCCGCCCTCCAGGACACCCCGACACTGTTCTCGGGGTTGCCGGGAGTGGGCAGGGGGCTGGCGTGGCGCAGGGCGTTGCTGACGAGCTCGCTGAGGATCAGGGCCGCGTCGTCGACGTGGTCCTCACCGATCTCCATGGCGCGCAGGTCATGACACAGCCGCTGCCTGGCCTCGCTCACGCTGGCGGGAGTGTAGGGGAGTGCGACGCTCCGCTCGACCTTGTGCGGACGGTCATCGGGTGGAGTGTGATCTCCTGACACGTTGCATCCCTGCGCGTTCGTACGTTCTCGGGCCGGTCCGGAACCCGCCCGATGTGTGCCAGCGAATTCCACCAGGGGTGGAAATGCCCCGATCACCCTGGCAGGAAACCCAACGCGAGACGAATCACCGTGAACGACTCGCCCGTGAACGCGTGGATCCCTGACGTGACGGGGCTTGCGGGGTTGGTGTGTTCTTTGGGGAATCCTGGAACGCCGATCGTCCGAAGGTGGCCTCGACCCGTGTAAGGGGCCGTTCGGGGGACGAGGGATCGTCCTGGTGGTGGAGCGGCACCGTGAAGCACATGCGCGCGCCGCGTTCGAGCCGGTGCGCGGTGACGTCCCCGCCCTGGTCACGGGCCAGTTGACGCACGATGTACAGGCCGAGGCCGAGCCCACCGAAGCCGGAGTCGTCGGCGCGTATCCCCGCTTGGACGAAGCGGTCGAAGATCCTCTCCTCGTCACCGGCTCGCAGCCCCACGCCCTCGTCGTCGACCACGACCGCGATGGCGTCGCCCTCCTGGCGGGCGCTGACCCGCACACGGCCGCCCTCGGGGGAGAACTTCAGGGCGTTCTCCAACAGCTGGTCCATGATCATGCCCGTGGCCAGCGGGTCGCCCGCGGTGGGAGGAAGCGACGGCAGGTCCTCCAGGGCGACGTCGTGCCGGTCCGACAGGGGCCGGAAGGCGCTGATCGCCTGTCTCAGGACCTCGGCCAGGTCGAAACGGTCTCTGCTGACCCGAAGATCACCGCGTGCCACGTCGGAACCCAGCTGGAGTCGTTCCACCAACGTGGCCAGGACCGAGGAGCGCTCGGCGATGGTCCCCACCGCCTTGTACTGCGCCTCCGGGGTGAGCCGTGACCACTTGCGCAACAGCGTGGTGGCGTAACCGTGGATGACGGTGATGGGGGTGCGCAGCTCGTGGCCACTTGTGGCCAGGAAGGCCTCGCGCTCGTCCTCCATGGTCTTCTGCGCGGTGATGTCGCGAAAGTCCACGACCCATTCGTGGGTGCGGGGGATCCGCGCCATGAGGATCTCCAGCCAACGGCCGTCCTTGAGCTGGTGTTTGACCGGCTGTCCGTGGCAGGCGGGCAGGGGGAAGGGCGGGTGGCGGCCCTCCACCACCTCGGCCCGGTATCCGGTGAGCTCCACCGCCGAGCGGTTCCACTTGCGCACCCGTCCGCCGAAGTCGAGTACGGCGATCCCGTCGGCGCTGGAGTCGGCCACCGCCTGTTCGTGCACACGCTGACGGTTGAGTTCCTCGTAGGCCAACGCGTTGCCGATCGCCACCCCTGCGTGCGCCGCCAGGAGTTCGAGCAGCTCCAGTTCGACGTGCCCGACCTTACGTTGGCTGTAGAGGGCGTAGAGGGCTCCGTAGGGACGCCCGTGCACGTTGGACACGCCCAAGGCGATCGTGTGCAACCCCGGCAGGTCCGCCCAGACCAGGTCTTGCAGGCCGCGGGTGTCCTTGTTGGCCAGCAGGACGGACTTCCCGCTGCGCAACAGTTCGCCGAACAGGCTGTCGTCCAGGGAGGCGCTGAACCCCCGGAGTTCCTCGGAGAGTTCGGAGATGCTCACCAGTTCCACACGGTCCTCGTTGAGCAGCACGAAGCCTCCGGCGTCCGCGCCGGTGAGCTCGGTGATGCCGTGGGAGATGCGGTCCAGGACGGTCTTGAGGCTGAGGTCGGCGTTGATGTCGACGACCACGTCGGTGAGCCGGCGCACCAGGCGGGCCCGCTCCATGGCCGAGGAGTGGGCCTGCACGTCGCTGTCGGAGGGGTAGAGGCTGAGCACCCACCCCGCGACACCGCCACCGTCGTCCGGCACGCGGTTGGTGTTGATCCGCACGTCGATGACGGCGCCGTCCTTACGCACACGGCGTGTGTGGATGGTCAGCGGGGTCCCCGCGCGCACGTGTTCGAGCACCGCGCCGTGCTCGGCCTTCAGCTCGGCGGGGACGATCGGCAGTTCGCCTCCGAGCACCTCCTCCGCCCGCCAGCCGAACAGTTTCTCGGCGGCGGGGTTCCACAAGGCGACCCGGAGCTCGCTGTCGACACAGACCACCGCATCCGCTGAGGAGGCCAGCACGGCTTCGGCGCTGAGGGGCGCGCGCTCGGAACTCACGACGTCATAGTGCCACTAGCCGGCGCCCCAGGGGCAGGGCTTTGCGCAATCGGCGTCGATTCGCCGACATCGGGTGAGGTTCCGTACTCCTTCGGGGAGCGGGCGGCTCCCGGACACGGGTGAGGCGGGACGAGGACCCCGTGGTCAGTACACCTAGATCACCTGTGGTTCCACGCCGGCCTCCGCCGCCATCTCCCGTCCCGCGTGCTGCCAGGCCTGCATGCCACCGGCGACGTTGACCGTGTCCCATCCCGCCTGGTTCAGCGCGGCCGCGGCCTGGGCGGAGCGTCCGCCCGCGCGGCAGACGACGTAGACGCGCTGGTCCTGGGGCACCTCGGCCGCACGCTGCCCCAGCTCACCGAGGGGGATGTGCGTGGCGTCGGGCGCGTGGCCCGCGTTCCACTCGTCGTCCT
>CALGOD010000161.1 GCA_937957845.1 uncultured Nocardiopsis sp. | reverse complement strand
CTGGATCGAGTTGATCATCTTGCCCTTGGGGCCGATGACCTCGCCGATCTTGTCCACCGGGACCTTGACGGTGAGGATGCGCGGGGCGTTCGGGCTCATCTCGGCCGGACGCTCGATGGCCTCCTGCATGACGTCGAGGATGGCCAGACGCGCGCCGCGGGCCTGCTGCAACGCCAGCGCCAGCTGCTCGGCGGGGATGCCGTCGAGCTTGGTGTCCAGCTGCAGGGCCGTGATGAGCTCACGGGTACCGGCCACCTTGAAGTCCATGTCGCCGAAGGCGTCCTCGGCTCCGAGGATGTCCGTCAGCGTGACGTACTCGTCGCCCTCGCTGATCAGGCCCATGGCGATGCCCGACACCATCTCCTTGAGGGGCACGCCCGCCGCCATCAGGGACATGGTGGCGGCGCAGACCGAGCCCATCGAGGTGGAGCCGTTGGAGCCCAGCGCCTCCGACACCTGACGGATGGCGTAGGGGAACTCCTCCCGAGAGGGCAGGACCGGCAGCAGGGCGCGCTCGGCGAGGGCGCCGTGCCCGATCTCGCGCCGCTTGGGCGAGCCCACCCGTCCCGTCTCACCGGTGGAGTAAGGCGGGAAGTTGTAGTGGTGCATGTAGCGCTTGGTGTTCTCGGGGTTGAGCGTGTCGACCATCTGCTCCATGCGCAGCATGTTGAGCGTGGTGACCCCCATGATCTGGGTCTCCCCGCGCTCGAAGAGGGCCGAGCCGTGCACCCGCGGCAGAACGCCGACCTCCGCGCCCAACTGGCGGATGTCCTTGGGGCCGCGACCGTCGATGCGGACCTTGTCGCGCAGCACACGCTCGCGCATGAGCTGCTTGGTCAGGGAGCGGAAGGCCGCGCCGACCTCCTTCTCACGCCCCTCGAACTCCTCCAGCAGCCCCTCGCCCACCGCGGTCTTGAGGCGGTCCAGCTCGGTCTCGCGCTCCTGCTTGTCGGCGATGGTGAGCGCCTTGGACAGGTCCTCGCGGACGGCCCGCTCCACCGCGGCGTACGCGTCGTCCTCGTAGTCGAGGAAGATCGGGTACTCACCCGGTTCCCGGCTGCCCTGCTCGGCCACGGCCTCCTGGGCCCGGCACAGGACCTTGATGAAGGGCTTGGCGGCTTCCAGGCCCTCGGTGACGGTCTGTTCGTTGGGGCCCACGGCGCCCTCGGACACCAGCTTGAGGGTGTGGACCGTGGACTCGGCCTCCACCATCATGATGGCGACGTCGCCGTCCTCCAGGACGCGACCGGCCACCACCATGTCGAAGGTGGCCCTCTCCAACTCGGCGTGGGTGGGGAAACCCACCCACTGGCCGTCGATGAGGGCGACGCGCACGCCGCCGATCGGACCGGAGAAGGGCAGCCCGGCGATCTGGGTGGACATCGAGGCCGCGTTGATGGCGACGACGTCGTACAGGTGCTCGGGGTGCAGGGCCAGGATCGTCTCGACGATCTGGATCTCGTTGCGCAGGCCCTTGCGGAACGACGGGCGCAGCGGCCGGTCGATCAGGCGGCAGGTGAGGATGGCGTCCTCGGAGGGACGGCCCTCACGGCGGAAGAAGGAGCCGGGAATGCGGCCCGCGGCGTACATGCGTTCCTCGACGTCCACCGTCAACGGGAAGAAGTCGAGACTGTCCTTGGGCCGCTTCGAGGCCGTGGTCGCCGACAGCACGACGGTCTCGTCGTCCAGGTAGACCGTGGCCGAACCCGCGGCCTGGCGGGCCAGCCGACCGGTCTCGAAGCGGATGGTCCGGGTGCCGAAGGAACCGTTGTCGATGACGGCTTCGGCCGAGTACACGCCCTCCATGGGCGACCTCCTACTACTACACGTGTTCGCGTTCGTCGCGCCCGGCATGCGTGGCCTGGCGCTTTGGTGTTCTTCTTCCCGCGTCCGTGCCCTGGAGTTGATGACGGCCGGTCATCGATCGAAGCCCACGGCATGCCCTGGAGGGGATGTCCGGGGACCACTACCGAGGACCGGCCCCGACTCTGCGGCGGAGGGGGGAACGCGGATGGTTCTTCTGTGGAATTAGGAGTGAGCGGTGGTGAGACCACCGTCACGTCACACCTTACTAACAAAGCGGGAGCGGCCGAAGCCACTCCCGCGGGTTCGGGGCGCATCGGGTTCCCACGGGGCCGTCCCGCCGTCGGCGGGGAGAGGACCGGGCGAGGGAGAGGACGAGGAGTCCGGTGTCATGCGCCCCGAACGGCGCGAGGCGGAGCGGGCGCCGAGAGGACCGTCAGCGACGCAGGCCCAGACGCTCGATCAGCGCGCGGTAACGGGTGATGTCCTGCTTGGCGATGTACTTGAGCAGCCGACGACGACGGCCGACCATCAGAAGCAGGCCGCGGCGGCTGTGGTGGTCGTGCTTGTGGTCCTTGAGGTGCTCGGTCAGCTCGGTGATGCGGTGCGTCAGCAGCGCGACCTGGACCTCGGGGGAACCGGTGTCGCCTTCCTTCGTGGCGTACTCGGCGATGATCTTCTCTTTGGTGGCGGTGTCGATCGACACGTCGCTCCTTCTCTGGAAATTCGGTACGCGGGACTGGTCCGGTGCACGACCGGGGTCAGACGCGGTGACCGCGCGTACGAACAGTCACCGTCGCGTGTGTGGTTCGCGGCCCGCCGCCGACGGCGTGGGTGCACCGCGTTCACCGAGCGGTGCGGAGCGCCGGAAGGTCTCGACCGCAGGGCACACGTAGACACCGTCAACCCTACAGCACGACGCGGGACGACGGACCCGGAACGGCCGGGGGACTCCTCCCGCGACCGGGCGCCTATCCGGCGCGCAGGATCTCCCGGCAGCGCCGCACGTCACGGTGCATGGCGGCGATCAGGTCGTCCACGTTCTCGAACCGCTCCTGACCCCGGATCCGCTCGGTGAAGTCCACCGACATGCGCAGACCGTACAGGTCCAGGTCGTCACGATCCAGCGCGTAGGCCTCCACCGTGCGCTCGACCCCGCCGAACGTGGGGTTGGTGCCCACGGAGATGGCCGCGGGCCAACGGGACTCTTCCCCGTCGGTTGGAGCGCATCGGTTCAGCCGGCCCGCGTAGACACCGTCACCGGGAACCGCGGTGGTGGGAGACAGGTCCATGTTGGCGGTGGGGAAGCCCAGGAGCTCCCGGCCACGTGCGGCCCCGTTGACGATCTCGCCCTCGACCCGGTGAGGACGGCCGAGCAGGCGCGCGGCCCGGTCCACGGCGCCCTCCGCGAGCAGTTCGCGCACGCGGGTGGAGGTGATGGTCTCGCCGTCTGTGAGCAGGGCGACTCCGTCTGCGGTGAAGCCGTACGTGGCGCCCAGTTCGGCGAGGGCGGCGACGTCACCGGACGCGCGGTGTCCGAAGCGGAAGTCCTCCCC
>CALGOD010000160.1 GCA_937957845.1 uncultured Nocardiopsis sp. | reverse complement strand
GGTTCTCGCGCAGATTTGATGAGGCCCGCGATCAGGCCGCCAGGACCCGCTTGCGAAGAAGATCGGGCTTCGCCCGCCCGTACATCTGGCGTTTGAGCATCTTGAGCCGGTTGACGTGGCCCTCGACCACCCCGAACGGTAGGGCAGGCTCAGCCCAGCTACCACGGCCTCCCGGTCCCTGCGCAGACCCACAACGAAGGAGCCCAGCTCCGCGATCGACGCCCGCTCCGCCTGGGCCATCCACTCCTCTAGGCGGTGGCCCTGACGGGCGGTTGTCTCGTGCTGGGTTTATTGGAGACTGATGAGTTCCGGGCTTGGACTCAATCGTTAGGAGTACCGGCGAGGAAACCGGCGGGTGTTCCGTATCTGCCAAGATCGCGCAAGCGAGCCAGGGCACCGGCCCGGACCTCCTCGAGCCCCGCCGCCTCCGTGCTCCGTACGACGCGCTGGATCTGGTGCGGCAGTCTATGGCGCACAGCGAGTGCCAGCGCTTCGCTGTACAGAGCATGTGCACTGCTGAGATCCCCCGCCGCTGACAGCGCGTCTGCGGAGGTGACCGCCTCGATGGCTGCCCATTGAGGGGCGGGAGCCTCTCCCGGTCCCGGACGCGACTGGGCCAGTTCCGCGGCCACCGCCACGCGTCCAGTTCCCATGAGCCCCCTCATGCGCACCTCGCGCAGGGAGAAAGGGGTGAAGAGGATCCCGCTCGATCCCGCAACGTCCATCAACCGCTCGGCGGCGGCCACGGAGCCATCGTGCAGTCCCGCGTTCCCCTGCTCTCCCGCAGCCCGGGCAAGGAGGATCAATGTCTGGCCGCGCTCCTTCCCGTCGCGGGAGAGCTCGGCCGCCTCGGTCAGCCGCGCGATGGCCGCCCCCTCACGGCCTGCCTTCCTCAGTTCGTTGCCGTGCATCCGCAGCACATGCCCGAGGAATCCACCATCGTCCAGATGCCGAGCCAGCCGCATTGCTCGGCCCGTCCAGCACGCGGCCAGGTACATTCGTTCCTCTGCCAGGACATGCCCCAACGATGTGCCCAGGGTCGCCCGCGCACGAGCCAGCAGCGAGGCGGTTCCGTAGTCGATCCGCCCCTCCCTGAGCCGGGCCTCCAAGCGGGCCACCAACGGCCACAGTTCCTCAACCGCTTCGACAGCGCGACCCGCCTGCCGCGCGATCTCCGCAAGCCGCACGGTCGACTCCCCGAACTGGAGCGCGGCGATGAAGTCCGCGTCCTCTTCGGTCGTGATCCCCAGAGCGTGCGACGGGACAGCCAGAACCCGGCTGATGTGCAAGAGCCCTTGACGGTCATTGATAGTGCGCTGCCGCCGCTCCAGCAGGGAAACGTAGGAGGGATCGTACCCCAGGAGTTCGCCCATCGCCGCCTGGGACAACCCGGTCAGTTTTCGGTAGCAGCGGAGGATCACCGCCAGTTCCCGGCTCTCCAGGGCACGGCGTGCTTCGGGCAGTAGCCAGAGCCAGCGGACGGTGGGAGCGGCGGTCATGTGCGGGAACGGGCGAACCAGTCCAGGACCGACCGCTTGTAGCCCTCGGGCATCGGCAGGTCGGACACCTGGGCTTCGGTGAACAGTCCGGCCTCCTTGTGTTCGTTGGAGACCACGACTGGGGCGTGGGAATCCACATGGCATCCGTAGGTGACGATGAAGACGTGCCGGTTCACCTGGGCGATGTGGTACATCCACGAGTCGAGGATCTCGGCCACCCGGACAGGCCAACCGGTCTCCTCCTCGATCTCCCGGGCCAGGCACTCCTCGGGGGACTCCCCGATCTCGATCTTGCCGCCGGGCAGCTCCCACTCGTCGCGCTCGTTGCGCAACAACAGCACCTGGCCGTCGCGGATGGCGACGCCCTTGACCGAGACGGGGAACGCGCGCGGGACGTAGGGGGTGTCGGACACGGGAGGGCTCGCTTTCGGAGGCGTACGGGCTCGACACTGGCGAAGCTAGCAGGGAACCGCTCGCCCTTGGGTGGATTGCGCCTTGACAGATTGTCACTGGCCTTCCCACTCACCGTCAGTGAAGCTGAGCGTTGTGTACGAGACAACACCCCCTGCGACCGCCGGTGTCGACTCCCCCTTTGGCCGGTACTTGGTCGACCTGAGCCGAACCGACTTCCACCGATGTCTGGCCTCCGTCCTCGCAAAGAGTGGTCTGGCCACCTTCGAAGGAACCCCTGACCGTGCTGCCTTCGCCGGTCTGGCCCACGACCTGGCCGCCCTCTACCCTCACCCGGACGGCGATTCGGACGGCCTCACCCTGCTGCGAGCACGAGAGGGGAGCCCAGAAGCGGGGAAACGAGGGTTCACCGACTCCGAGCTCCTACCTCACACGGAACGGTCGTGCACGCCGACTCCTCCGCGCCTGCTCATGCTCGTGTGCCTGACCCCGGCCGATACCGGAGGCCAGACCCTTCTCATTGACGGCCAGGCCGTCGCTGAGGACCTGGTCCGTACCGACCCGGAGACCTGGCGTGTGTTGTCGAGCCCGCGTACCGCCTACTTCGGGGGATCCGCCGGTCACGTCGGGGCGATCTTCGAACCCACCGGTAGCGGCAGGTGGACGATCCGGCTACGCCTTGACGAACTCGTCCGTTTCGCACCCCGTGCGATCCCGCACGTGGAGATCCTTCGGGAGGTCATCGACCGACACTCGACGACCCTGCGCCTGAGCCCGGGGCAAGGGTTCGTCCTCGACAACACGCGCTGGCTCCACGGCCGCCACTCCTTCCAGGGCCCTCGCGTGATGCTGCGTGCCCTCGGAGAACCGCGTTCGATCCTTCCCCTGGATCGCGGATTCCATGTACACCTCCCCGACTTCGAACACACGACCAGAAACGAGTGAACATGACCGAGATCGTCAAGCAAAGTGCTCGTGCGCTCCTCTTCGACAACGAGGGGCGCTTGGTTCTCATCAAGCGCGTTAAAGTCGGCCAGGAACCCTACTGGGTCGCCGTGGGAGGCGGCCTGGAGCCCGGGGACCGTGATGTCGATGCAGCCCTGCACCGCGAGGTGTTCGAGGAACTCGGCGGCCGGATCGACCACGTCCGGCAGGTCCTCCTCATCACCGACGGCCTCCCTGGCGGTATCGGACTCCAACACGTCTACGCCGCTCGGCTTACCTCCATGGACCTGGTCGCCCGCACGGGTGCCGAATTCACGGAACCCGGACGAGGCACCTATGAGGTGGTCAGTATCCCCGCCACACGAGACGCGTTGTCACAGATCCGTCTCCTTCCGCCTCAGCTCGCTGAATTCGCCCAAGCGAACATCCATGGGTTGCTGGCACTCGTGAAGCAGCAGATCGGAAGAGCACACGTCTGAACTCCAGTCACAAGACGGAATCTCGTA
>CALGOD010000159.1 GCA_937957845.1 uncultured Nocardiopsis sp. | reverse complement strand
CGGGCGTAACGGGTCAGGAAGCCGGCCTTCTTCAGGGTCGGACGGTTGTTCTCCGGGTCCAGTGCGGCGAGCGCACGGGCGATACCGTGGCGCATGGCGCCGGCCTGGCCGCTGGTGCCACCGCCGTCCAGACGGGCGAAGACATCGTAGGCGTCCTCGAACCCGAGGGAGACGAGCGGCTCCTTGATGGTCTGCTGGTGGACCTTGTCCGGGAAGTAGGCCTCGAGCGGCTTGCCGTTGATCTTCCACTCACCCGCGCCCGGGGTGATGCGAACGCGGGCGACGGCCTTCTTGCGACGGCCGGTGCCGGCGCTGGGGCCGGAAGCGGTGGGGACGTAGGCGGCGACGGTCTCGTCGGACTCGCTGGTGTACTCGGAGGGGAACTCCTCCGGGTTGTCAACGTACTCCTGCTCGGCGTCTTCGATGCCGGTGGGCTCGACCACGGTTCTCCTCGTGTTCTCTGTAAAGTCTGCGAACGCCTAGGCGGGCTGCTCGATCTTGCTGATTTCGAACGGAACCGGCTGCTGGGCCTGGTGCGGGTGCTCCGAACCGGCGTACACCTTGAGCTTCTTGGCCATCTGGCGGCCGAGGGTGCCCTTGGGGAGCATGCCCTTGACGGCCTTCTCGATGGCCCGCTCGGGGTGCTTCTCCAGCAGGTCGGCGTAGGCGATGGACCGCAGACCGCCCGGGTAGCCGGAGTGCCGGTAAGCGCGCTTCTGCTCCAGCTTGTTACCGGTCAGGGCGACCTTCTCGGCGTTCACGACGATCACGAAGTCGCCGGTGTCGATGTGGGGCGCGTAGTACGGCTTGTGCTTACCCCGAAGCAGCGTGGCAATCTGGCTCGCCATACGCCCGAGCACGAGATCGGTAGCGTCGACAACGTGCCACTGACGCTGGACATCGCTTGGTTTGGGGCTGTATGTGCGCACGATCGTTTGCCTTCGCTCTTCAGTCGACTGCCCCGTCCCACTGACGGGGATAGGGGGACTCCTACACACACCCGCGGTTGCGGGGTGCCTGGCCGGATGTCCCGTGCACTGCCACAGGACCCTCCGAATGGTGAGTGCGCAGACGATGGTGCGTGGATCGGCACCCGACATTTCGGAGAATTCGGGGCCCACGGCAACTCAACGCACAACAACGGAACATCCTACTGGCCACCGCAGCGCAGGTCAAAGCCAGCGGCGGGGCGGACCGGCAGGACCGAGCTCGGCGGATACAGCGCCGGCACGGGGTCACATCCGTGACCTCTCCGTCTTTTATTATGCCCGTTGCCGAGAGTGCTTCGTCCCCCCAGCACTCCTACGTTGGTTACGCTTGCACCGAAAGGCCCGTCCATGCCCGTGTTGACGGGCGCCGACACGGACCTAAGAGACCCCCGTCACGGTCACCGGCACCCGGGGAACCCCGCGTGGACGCCACCACGCGGACCAGGCCGCGGACCCGGTGAGCCGCGGTTCATCCCCACCCCAGAGCCCTCGGAGACTCCCATCAGTACCCACCCGAACCAGCCACAGTACGGCCCCGACGGGCGTCCCGTCGTGCCGGAGGCCGGTGACGGCCAGGACCTTCTCGGATCAGCGCCCTCTCACCCCGGGGGACAGCATTCCACATCGGGACCGCAGCAGTCACACGGCGCGCACGCGCCGAACCAGCCTCCCCCGACACACCACCTCGCGCCTCCGGGACCGCCCCAGGCCCCCGGAACACCGGGTTTCCCGCACAACCCCCCGCAGGGTTTCCCCGGCGCGCCCCTCCAGGCCGGCCACCAGGCTCCCCCGCCTCCCCAGAGCGGACCACCCCAGGGACTCCCCGGCGCGGGCGGGCAGAACGGACCCCAGGGGCCCCCTCACACGACCAGCGGCCCCCAGGCGCCTCCGCGCGTCCAGGGCGGACCGCCCCCGGCGCTTCCCGGCGCCCCGGCTCCGACCGGCGGCCAGCACTCGATGCGCCAGGGTCCCCCACCGCACGGAGCGCCCACGGGGGGACAGTTCCCACCACAGCAGCCGCCCGCTCCCGGGCAGTCGGGCATGCACCCCCAGCCTCCCGGCGGCCCACACCCGGGCCAGAGCGCCCACAACGCTCCGCCCATGGGACATCCGGGACAGACCATGCCGCCCGGCGCCCTTCCTCCGGGAGTGAACTCCGGCCCCCAGGTTCCCCAGGGCGGCCCCGGCATGCCGTCCGGCCCCTCACAGCCTCCGTACGGCGTTCCCACGGGCCCCCCGCCGGGTATGCCCCCCGGACAGCCGCCGACCGCCCAGCAGGCCTTCCAGGGCCCGTCTGGGGCGCCCCCGGCTCCCGCCCAGGGCGATCCCGTGTTCCCTCCCGACGCCATGGGGGCCACGCAGCAGATCAGCGCCGTCCCCCTGTCCTCCGCCGGAGGGAAGGACCGCCCCCTGTTCCGGGACGAGGTCCCCGAGGACGCCGGCGCCGACACCGCCCAGTTCGACGTCCAGACGATGGACGACTACGAGGACTACGACGACGACTACAAGGACCCCCGCCTCGGAACCCGCCGCATCCTGATGATCGCCGGCTTCGCCGTGTTGTTGGTCATCGCGGGCGGTGGCGCGTTCCTCCTCGCCAGCGGAGGCCTCGGCTCCGGCGGGGGCACGAACGCCGCGACCGTCGCGGACGAGGCCGACGACCCCGGCGCACTGAACGCGGAGAGCCTCTTCCCCGAGAAGGTGGACATCGAGGGTCAGGGCACGTTCACCCGCGTGGCCGTGGACGACACCGAGGACTGCGCCTCGGGGACCCACGGTGACTACGGTCAGGTGCTCGGCGACAACGACTGCCGCCAACTGGTGCGCGCCTCCTATCTCAGCGAGGACGAGAACCACGCGGTGACCATCGGTGTGGCCGCCATGCCCACCGACGAGGAGGCGACCACCGCGCTGGAGGGTCAAGACCTCGTGGGCTCACAATGGTTCGCCGGCCTGCCCGGTGAAGAGGGCAGCCCCGCCGAACGGCTCGGCTACTCCGGCGGGCACGGCAGCAGCGGCCAGTGGGGCCGCTACCTGCTCTTCTCCCTGGCGGCCAACAGCGACGGCACGGACGAGGCCGGAGAGAGCGAGTCCGCCACCGAACTGCGCTCCATCGGCGAGGAGTTCTTCGAGCAGACCCACGTCTATCTCAGCGAGGAGCGGGACTGACCCCGCTCACACCGCGAGGGTGCGGGGCACCACTTCGCGGTGTGCCGTGCGAACAACGGGACGGGGCGGATCCGCCCCGTCCCGGTCAGGCGGGACGGCCGCAGGGCGACTCACGCACCCGACGGGTGAGCGAGGCCCGTTCGGCCAATTCCTCATCGGGGGGATAGCGCACCTCCTCCAGGCTCAGACCATGCGGCCCGACCACGTGCACCGCCGAGTCCCGCACCCCGGCCCCCAACACCTCAGCGGGCCAGTCGACCTCCCTGCGTCCGTCCCCCACGGCCAGAAGCGCGCCCACGAGCGCACGCACCATGTTGTGGCAGAACGCGTCCGCTTGGACGGTGCCGTGCAGCAGATACTCGTCCACCCGCTCCCACTCCAGGCGTAGGAGCTCACGGACGGTGGTCGCGCCCTCGCGCTTCCTGCAGAAAGCGGCGAAGTCGTGCTCGCCCAGCAGTCGCCGGGCCGCCTCGTTCATCCGGGCCACGTCCAACGGCCTCCTGTGCCACAGCACGTCCCTCCGCAGCAACGGGTCCACCCCGTGGGGCGCGTCGCTCACCCGGTACAGGTAGCGCCGGAACAGAGGGGAGAACCGGGCGTCGAACCCCGGTGGCGCCGGCCGGGCCGCACACACGCGCACGTCCCCGGGCAACACCCCGGCCAACCGACGGAGCAGCCGCTCCCCCTCGCTCTCCCACGTGCTCACCGGAATGTCGGCCTGCACCACCTGTCCCCGCGCGTGCACCCCGGCGTCCGTGCGCCCCGCGCATGTCAGTGACACCTTCGGCAGACGCAGCACCCTCGCCAGCGCCGCCTCCAACTCACCCTGTACCGTGCGGCGGCCCGGCTGCGCCGCCCATCCGGAAAAATCCGTGCCGTCGTAGGCCACGTCCAGCCGGACACGCACCTTCGTCTCGTCCATGCCGCCCTCTCCGGCGTCCGAAAAGCCGAGTGCCCGACCCCGGGGCGGGATCGGGCACTCGAAGGCCGAAGCGCGGAACCGCCCGCGCTTCGCGCCCTACTTGTCCTCAGACTTCTCACCCTCGGCCTGGGCGGTCTCCCCGGCCTGAGCGGTCTGCTCGGAGGTGGTGTCCTCGGCCGGCTGGTCGCCCGCCTCCGAAGCCGTCTCGGTCTCCTCGACCTTGGCCTCCTCGGCCTTGG
>CALGOD010000158.1 GCA_937957845.1 uncultured Nocardiopsis sp. | reverse complement strand
CCGGGAGGCCCGGCAGCCTTGCCGACGCCTCGGGTCTTGGAGGGATTGTCAGGTGGAGGGGGTCCGGGCGTGGAGCGCTACGGAAAGTGGACATCGGCGGGATCGACCTCAGCCACCTGCGGGTCACCAAGACCGGCGAGCACGACCTCAGCCTGGCCTCCGAGGGCGAGCAGGCGCTGCCCGGCTTCGCCGACAAGGCGGGGGCGGGCTCGGACGAACCGGAGACGGTGCTGCTGTCGGAGATCATCGCCGCGTTCAACGAACGCTTCGGCCAGGGCCTGTCGGACGCCGACCGGCTCATGGTCGAGGAGCGGCTGGCCGCCGTCATGGACCACCCCGACGTGCAGTTGGCGGCCGTCGCCAACTCCGACGAGGAGGCGTTCGCGCACGTCTTCAACCCGGTGATGGAGGACGCGATGCTGGAGCGCGCCGAAGCCAACAGCAAGTTCACCGACCGCTACTTCGGCGACGACGAGTTCCGCAGCTCCCTCGACAACAGCATGCGCCGCGCCGCGTTCCGCCTGCTGCGCCGCCAGCATGGCGTCACCGACCGGTAGCCCCGGCAGCCGGGCCGACCAGCCCTGTCCGTCGTGACGCCAGCCGCATCCGATACGCGAGTGTGGCCTTGGGGGCACGATCACCCTTTGCTGTCGGCATCGCAATGGGAGATCCGGCTGGCCGTTTCGGGTCAGCCGCTGGCTCACGGTGAGGAAGCGGTCTAGGTTTGTGACCGGTATGCCCGTTCCCGGATTGGCTTCGCCGGTCCGGGGACATTCCGAGTCGAACGCGGAGGACGTGTGCAGCGCCGCCAACGGATCGCGCTCCTGCTTCAACTCCTCCTGGTACTGGCGACCGGCCTGCTGGGCATCGTCACCAACTACGCGACCGGTGAGGGACCCGCACCGCTCCCGCTGCGAGTGCTGGAGCGGCTCTCGATTCCGCTGCTGGTCCTCCTGCTGGTGGCCCTCCTCGTCGGCCACTTCGTGGCCTACCGGTTGGAGAACCCCGTCAAACCGCCAACCACCTGGGACCCGGCACGCATGCCCTACCCGGGGCTGGAGGCGTTCGACGAGGACGAGGCCGCCGTCTTCTTCGGCCGTGAGGCCCAAGCCGAGGAGGTGGTGCGCCGCCTCAACGACTCGGCCTCCGACCCGGCCAGCCGGTTCGTGACGATCGTCGGCGCATCGGGCAGCGGCAAGTCATCACTGGCCCAGGCGGGAGTGCTGCCCCGGCTGCGCGGCCAGCGCTGGCTGGTCCTGCCGAGCATGATCCCCGGCACCGACCCGATCGGGGCACTGGCAAAAACCATCGCCTCCATCAACGGCGAGCCCGCCGAGCAGACCGTCCGCCGACTGCGCCGGAACATCGCCGAACTGCCCGCCCTGCTGGAGCGGTCGCGCCGCCGCGCCGGACGCAGGTTCGGCCGCACCCTCCTGGTGATCGACCAGATGGAGGAGTTGGTCACCCTCTCCGGAGAGCACGACCGGGAACTGTTCCTGCGCGGACTCTGGGAGGCGGTCCGCCACGACCGCCAGTTCCGGGTCCTGGCGACACTGCGCGTGGAATTCCTCGGCGACCTCCTCGAAAGCGCGGAGTCGCGGCTGTTCACCCAACCGGTGGCCATCGGCGCGCTGGGCCGTGACGAGCTCACCGAAGTGGTGGAGAAACCCGCGGACGCCGTCGGAATGCGCTTCGCCCCCGGCGTGGTGGCGCGGATCGTCGCCGACACCGGCAGCGGGGACGCCCTCCCGCTCCTCGCCCACCTGCTTCAGGAGCTCTACCTGCGGGTCGGTTCCGGCCGCACGGTGACGATGGACGACTACCTCGCCCTGGGCGGGGTCGCCGGTGCCCTGAGCCGGCACGCCGACCAGGTGGTCACCGAACTGCGCGGCGACGAGGACCCCGCCGAGATCATGCGAGTGCTGCTGCTGTTCGTTACCGTCACCAGCACGGAGGCGACCCGGCGCAGGGTCCCGCTGAACGGTCTGTCCCCCGACGAGCGCCGCATCGTCGACGCGTTCGTCGACGCCCGCCTCCTGGTCTCCGACGTCGGCAACGGTACCCCTGTGGCGCAGGTCACGCACGAGGCGCTGTTCCGCCAATGGGCGCCGCTGCGCCAGGAGGTGGAGACCCACACCGCTCTGCTGCGCCAGCGGGCGGAACTGGAACGCTGGGCCGCCGACTGGAAGCGTTCCGGACACAGCCCCGACTACCTGCTGACCGGCAACCGGCTGACCGTGGCGCAGCGGTGGCTGGAGGGACTGCGGGAGACCGGGCAGGACCTGCCGGAACTCGTCGAGTTCGTCGACGCGTCCCGCCGCCGGGACCTCGAGTTCCTGCGGCGGGTCTCCAACTCCGTCGGCGAGTACGTCCTGGCCAACGCCGAGAAGTATCCCGAACTGTCGATCCTGCTGTGCCTCTCGGCGTTGACCGAGTGCGTCCCCACTCCCGTCACGCAGCGCGCCCTCATGGCGGCGCTCGCGTTCAGCCACGGCCGGGCGGTGCTGTCCGGGCACACCGACACGGTCCGCAACCTCGCCTGGTCCCCGGACGGCACCCGTATCGCCACCGCGTCCCGGGACGGCACCGCCCGGATCTGGGACGCGGCCACGGGGTCCCCGCTGCGGGAGTTGACCGGCCACCTCGGCATGGTCGAGATGGTGGCCTGGTCGCCGGACTCCACCCGCATCGCCACCGCCTCCCGGGACCGCACCGTGCGGATCTGGGACGCCGACACCGGACGGTGCGTCCTCACCCTGAACCAGGCCACCGACGTGGTGCGCGGAGTGGCGTGGAGCCCGGACGGTCAGCGGGTGGCGGGCTCCTCCCGGGACCGGGTGGTCCGCGTGTGGGAGGCTGACACCGGGCGGCTGGCCGTGGAACTGCGCGGCCACGAGGACAACGTCCTCGGCGCCGTCTGGTCCCCCGACAGCTCCCGGTTGGCGACCGCCTCACACGACCGCGCGGTCATCGTGTGGCACGTCGACGAGGCGCGTCCGTCCGCCGTGCTGCGTGGGCACCAGGACTTCGTGGAGGGCGTGTCCTGGTCGCCGGACGGAACCCGCATCGCCACCGGTTCCGGCGACCACACCATCCGGATCTGGGATGTTGAGAGCGGACGCCAGGAACTGCTCATCCGCGGCCACCGCGACCGGGTATGGAACGTCGCCTGGTCGCCGGACGGCACCGCGCTGGCCTCGGCGTCGGCGGACGGCACCGCGCGCGTGTTCTCGCCGGTCAACGCCGAAGAGACCGCTGTCCTCCGAGGGCACTCCGACTACGTGTGGGGTGTGGTGTGGTCTCCGGACGGAAAGCAGTTGGCGACCGCGTCGGAGGACGGCACGGCGCGTATCTGGGACCTGGTTCCCCACGGCGCCGAGGAGCGGCTGCTGCCCATGACCGGGGGCTGCGTGCGCACGGTGGCGTGCTCCCCCGCGGGAAGGATCGCGGCTGCGTCCGACGACGGGACCGTCCGGGTCTGGGACCCGGCGGACGATCGCCCTGTCGCCGTACTTCGAGCGCACTCCTCGACCCCGCGCGATCTGGCCTGGTCCCCTGACAGCAGGAGAATCCTCTCCGGGAGCACGGACCGGACCGCTCTGCTGTGGAGCTGCGACACCCCTGCTTCCAAGAACCGCATCGACCACGACGGAGCGATCGTGGAGTCCGTGGCGTGGTCACCGGACGGCTCCCGGGTCGCCACGGGTGGTCAGGACCGCACGATCCGGGTCTGGGACGCCGAGGACGTCTCCCCGCTGGCGGTACTGGCGGGCCACCAGGACTGGGTGGTGGCACTGGCCTGGTCACCGAGCGGCCGGTTCATCGCCTCGACCTCCGACGACCGGACCGCCCGCGTCTGGGAGCTGGCCAACGGCCGGGAACGCGCGGTGCTGCACGGCCACGAGAACTGGGTGGACGCCGTCTCCTGGTCTCCCGACGAGAGCCGGATCGTCACCTCCTCAGCCGACTGGACGGCGCGGATCTGGAACCTTGCCGACGGTCGGACCCTGCACGTCCTCAAGGGACACGAGGGCCGGGTGCCGTCGGTGGCGTGGTCGCCGGACGGCAGCCGCATCGCCACCGCCTCCTACGACCGGACTGTCCGGATCTGGGACGCCGCCACCGGGGAGGAGACCGCGGTGGTCGGGGTGCACCGGGACCGGGTCACCAGCGTGGCGTGGCTGCCCGACGGCTCCGGGGTGGTGTCGGGCTCCTTCGACGGCACCGTGCGCGTGTGGCGGGCCGAGGTGGACTGGCCGCGTGTCCAGGAACGCGCCCGCGCCCGCGTGTTCCGCGCGCTCACCGAGGAGGAACGGCGCGGGCACCTGCTGCCCGTACCCGACGGGGCTCAGTAGACCCGGGTGACGACGGTCTTCTCGGTGGAGACCAGGTAGTCCTCGGGGTCGAGGTCCATTGCCGCGCGCTTGGGGGAGGCCCAGTAGCGGCGGTTGGCCTCGGCGAATCCCTCGGGGCCGTCGTAGCCGAGCGTCCAGATGAACCGGTTGTTCTCCCGGTCGACCCACGCGCCCTCGATGGTGAACCCGAGTTCCAGGCGCAGCGGGACGATCTCCTCCCGCCAGCGCCGCACCCACTCGTCCAGCAGCCCTTCACGGACCGTGTAGACGCGGTGTTCGACCATACCGGCCATGGAACCGACTCCATTCTCGACGGGGGAGCGCCTGCTGGCTGTGTG
>CALGOD010000157.1 GCA_937957845.1 uncultured Nocardiopsis sp. | reverse complement strand
TTCTGTTCTTTCGTCCCTTGCGTGTTTTTTCGGGGTGGTTTGTGAACAAGTGAAATCGGGTCTGAGTATCCGGTTCATGGTGTGAGAAAAGATTGATCCCGGTGGAATATGAGCTGCTTAAGGCATTGACCACCCCTGCTTTGGCGATGGGCGTCAATGCCATGTCGTAAGCTGGAGGATACGAGTACTACGACGCGCTGCTACTGGTCAGGGTGGCAGCGCTTTTGATTGTTGCGGACGGGTTGGATGACTGAGGACAGTCGATCGGGAGACCAAGAGGGCCCCGGAGCCGATGGGCGCGGCGGTTACCGCTCCGGTGGGCCTGGTGGTCGGGACCGAGGTGACGGAACCCGATCCCGGTCCGGCTACAGCGGTTCGGGAGATCACAGGGGCCGCGGCGAGCGTCGGGAGGGTGACCGGCGGGACGATCGCGGGGGCTACCAGGGCCGCGACGACCGTCGCGGCGGTGGTGGCTTTCGTGGTCGCGACGACCGGGATGACCGGCGTGGAGACCGTCGCGATGACCGGGGTGGTTATCGGGGTGGGGAACGCCGCGATGACCGAGGTGAGGGCCGAGGCGGTTACCGTGACCGGGATGACCGGCGTGGAGACCGTCGCGATGACCGGGGTGGTTATCGGGGTGGGGAACGCCGCGATGACCGAGGTGAGGGCCGAGGCGGTTACCGTGACCGGGATGACCGGCGTGGAGACCGTCGCGATGACCGGGGTGGCTTCCGCGGTGGCGACGACCGTCGTGGCGGCTATCGAGGCCGTGGTGACGGACGTGGCGGCTTCCGCGGTCGTGATGACCGTCGTGGCGGCTACCGGGGACGCGACGACCGCCGGGACGACCGGCGCGGTCCGCGCGAGGAGCGCGATCCGGCCGACATCGCGCCTCAGCTCCCGGAGGAGATCGACTACTCCCAGTTGGACCCCGAGAGCAAGCGTGACCTCAACTCCCTGCCCAAGTCGCTGGCCGAGTTGATCGGCAAGCACATGGTCGCCGCCGGCATGTTCATGGACGAGGACCCCGAGCGGGCCTACACGCACGCGGCCTACGCCCGTCGCAAGGCCTCCCGGGTGCCCGCGGTACGTGAGGTCTCCGGGGTCGCCGCCTACACCATGGGCAAGTGGCAGGAGGCCCTGTCGGACCTACGAGCCGCGCGTCGGATGAGCGGCCGTGACAATTTCCTCGCCATCATGGCCGACTGTGAACGTGGTCTGGGACGCCCCGAGCGGGCACTGGAGATCGCCGACGACCCGGCGGCCAAGAACCTGGAGACCGAGGACCGTATCGAGCTGCGCATCGTCGCGGCGGGCGCCCGCCGCGACATGGGCGACACCACGGCGGCCCTGGCCGAGCTCCAGGTGCCCGAGCTCAAGGAACGACGTGCCCGTCCGTGGGTGGCCCGGCTCTTCTACGCCTACGCCGACGTCCTGGGGGAACTCGGTCGTGAGGACGACGCCCGAGAGTACTTCTCGCGTGCCTCGGCCGTGGACAGCGAGGGGGTCACCGACGCCGACGAGCGTCTTGCGGCGCTGGAGGGCCTGGAACTGGTCGACTACGACGCCGAGGACGGCATCGTCTGGACCGACGCCGAAGAGTACGAACTTCCCGAGACGGAGGAGCGGGCCGCCGTGGAAAAGCCCGCGGACAGTGCCCGAGGCGAGGGCCACCGTGACCGCGAACACGGTCGGGAAGAAGGCCCTGACGACGGCCGAGCAGAGGACTGATCTCCTTCCACGACATGGACGGACCGGCACCCCCGAGCGATGCGGTACCGCTCGGGGGTGCCGTCGTGCACATGGGGACCCTTCCCCGTAACCACGACTCGGTGGTCTGTCTGACCTACATGGGCCGCCGTCCCCTGCTCGTGCGCCACCGCAAGCGCGCCTGGGAGTTCCCCGGAGGGCACGCCGAACCGGGGGAGAGTGTGCGGCAGACCGCTCTTCGCGAGGCTCGGGAGGAGGCGGGGGCCACGCTCGGGAGGGTCGATCCCGTCGGCTACTACGTCCTGTCCGGCGGACATGTCACCGTGGTCACCCACGCGCAGGTGATCGGATTGACGCCGCTCACCGGGGAGTTCGAGACGGTGGAGGTGCGGGCCTTCGACGTTCTCCCTCCCGATGAGGAGCTCTCCTGGTCGGACGGCCTCTACGCCCATCTGCTCCGGGAACTGGGACTGCCCGGAGCGCCGTCTCCTCCGAGGGACGAGGATCTCGGGAGCGGAAGGGGCTAGGCTGCGGGACCCGGTCTCCCGGCCAGTGAGCCTTCCGTCCCCTCCCTCCTCCGTCGGTTTCCGGCAGCCTGGCCGTCGATCCGTTTGACGTAGTCGGTCTGGGTCCCCGTCAGGGTGTATCCGAGCCGCTCGTTGATGGTCAGCATCGGCTTGTTGTCCACATGGTTGCCGGTGTAGGCATGCGTCACACCTCGCTCATGGGCTCGGTGCAGGGCCACGGTCTTGGCGTATCCGGCCAGTCCCCGGCCTCGGTACTCCCGCAGGGTCCCGGTCATGGACGACTCCATGCGGGTGCCGTCGGAGGCGTAGCAGGTGATGGCCGCGGGCGTTCCCCCGACCAGTACGAGAAGGCACAGGTCCAGGGCGGTGAGCGGGTGCCCCCACACTTTGGCCCGCCACTCTTGGTAGGACGGGAACCAGGAGTCGCCACCCGGTTCGTCCAGAGTGGTGAGTCTGTCGATCTCGTAGATCGGGCGGGGGTCGTCCGCGTACTCGGAGAAAGGGCGCAGTTCGACCCCGGTGGGAGCGGCAGGGACATCGGGCAGCGAACCCAGCTCCAACCCCAGGATGTGGTGGGTCTCCTCCAAGGTGTAC
Source organism: uncultured Nocardiopsis sp. (assembly GCA_937957845.1). GTDB lineage: Bacteria > Actinomycetota > Actinomycetes > Streptosporangiales > Streptosporangiaceae > Nocardiopsis. The sequence goes on along the minus strand of CALGOD010000157.1, from coordinate 1,856 downwards.
CCGCGGTCCAGCACGGTCTGCCGTAGTGCCTTCCCGCCGGCCTGGACGGCCTCCTCGGAGGCGGACGTCCGCAGTACCTCGGCCCCCTGGGAGACCAGGTCGTTCTCGGAGACGTCGAGCAGACGGTGCGCCAGGTCCGTGTCCCTGTGGGAGTCGTCGACGGTGGTGAGGACGGACATCCCCCGGACCGGGCCGGCGTCATCGACCAGCAGCACCGAGCGGACGAAGCCGACCACGGACCCGTCCTCCACCGCGACGAAGGAGTTCTCCCCGCGCTCGGCGGAGGGATTGTCGTGACGCCAGAGCATGGCCTCCTCGGTCAGCACACGGCAGGGGTGGGAGCGGCGCAGGAGCGGAAGGATGCGGGGGATGTCGGATCGTCGCGTGGGATGAATCTGGATCGCCATGCGGCGAGACTAAGGCGCGGCCCTCCCCGACCGCACCTGGTTTTCCCGTGCCCTGTGCCCGTCCTCAGGACAGGCGCTCCTCCCGGGCCTCGCGCTCGGCCTTCTCCTGGGCGAGCCTGTCGAGCCAGTGCACGATGCCCGACACGTTGGCCTCCGGGCCGCTGAGGGCGTCCAGGATCTCTCCGGTTCCCGGCGACGTCTCCGGCGGAAGGGGACGGTATCGCGCGACCACCTTGTCCCGGACCATGGCGATCGCGTGGTCCAGGTCGCCGGTGCTCCCGTGCGCCTCGCGTACCGTCTCCACCCACAGCCGCAGCTCCGCCTCGGCTCGGTCGATGGTCTCCTCGACCACATCGACCGCTCCGAAGTGGGAGAACATCAGCCTCTGGGCGCCGATGTCCCCGAAGAGCCGCAGGGTCGCCAGGCACGCCTCCATGTCGAAGTCCGGTGGCGGGGTGGCGGGGACGACGTCGCCGGTGAGCGGCTTGTACATCCCCAGCGCGTCGCCGACGTACAGGTCGCCGGTGAGGGTGTCGACCAGGCCCATGTGGTGTTTGGCGTGACCGGGCGCGTAGTGCGTCACCAACCTGCGTCCCCCGCCCAGGTCGATCTCTCCGGTCTCGCCCACGGCACGGATCCGCGTGGCCTCGGTGGGGCGCATCATCCCGAACAGGGTGTCCAACCGGTCGCCCCACACCATGGCGGCGCTGCGCATCAGTCGACCGGGGTCGGCGAGGTGACGGGCGCCGCGTTCGTGCACCACGATCTCGGCGTTGGGGAAGAGCGAGGCCATGTCGCCGGTACCGCCGGCGTGGTCCAGATGGATGTGGGTGACCACGATGGTGGCCAGGTCCTCAGGGGCCAGCCCCAGCCCTGTGCCCGCCTCGTGCAGGACCCGGGCGGAACCGGCGGTGCCGACCTCGACGATGCAGGGCCGTTCGGAGCGGATGAGGTAGCTCGACACGATTCCCGGGTATCCGGCGAGCATCGTGTCGATGGCGAAGATGTCGTCGCCCAGCGGGATGATCCCCTCGGGCGGACCGCTCACGTCCACGTCGTCGTGCACTGCAAGCACCTCTGTTCCTCGGTCGTCGTGCGGTTCGGCGGAGCCGAACCGGAGCGAACCCGACTCTAGGACAAAGGTCCCTTCACAGGTCGGGGCGGGGTGGTCCGGTCGTCCACAGCTCCCACGAGGGTCTTCTGTCCGAACCCGTGTCCGGGGATCCTGAGAACGGAGCACAGCGCCCTCACACCCGTGGCCGGTCCCGCACTCGCCCCGATCCGCGTCCGTCACCGCGTGGTGCCCCTTCCTCGTCGCCCACTCCCAGTCAGGACGTATGCATGCAGCAGGACACTCTCGCCCCGACCTCGGACGATGTTCCCCCTCCGCCCCGGCGGCATGACCCGAACGGAGAGGAGGGTTCCCCGCGCCCTGGAGAACGGGGACCC
>CALGOD010000156.1 GCA_937957845.1 uncultured Nocardiopsis sp. | reverse complement strand
CCCCGGCTCTGGGGCTGGACCGACGGCACCACCTCGGGTTCGGGAGGACGTGGCCCCCATGCGCCGGGATGTCCCTGGGGCTGCGGGGGAAGGGGATGCGGTGACGGCCAGGAGCCGGTGTGCCGTCCGTCCGGGGAGTGCGGAGGGTGCTGTGCCCCCGCCTCGTGCGTCGGCCCCGGTGGCCCGGGCCACCGTCCCTGTGGTGTCGGCCCAGGTGGTGTCCGGCCCTCATGGCCGGAATGGTCGGGCCACGGCGAGGAGCGGTGTTCCCCGGGCTCCTCCTGTCCCCGGTCCGGTTGCTCTCCCGGATGCCCGGGGTCGGGGTTCTGGTCGTTCACAGAGAGCCTCCGAGTTGTTCGGCGAACTCCACTGCCAGGTCCCGTGCCTCGTCGAAGCCGATCGGTTCGGAATCGGACGTCCCGGCATAGGCCACCCGTACCACCAGGTTGTCGACGGTGAAGGCCAGTTCCGCGGTGCCGGGCACCTGTCCCCGCCACACCTGCCCCTGGCTCGAGGACAGGTCCACCGGCTCGCCCCGCACCGGGACCAGGGCGTCGTAGGCCTCCGCCGCCCGCCGCTCCCCGGAGATCGGTTCCTCTCCGGTGCCGTCGGTGAAGCGTGCGGACAGGTCCACGCGCAGCACCCCCTGGGATCCCTCGGTCAAGCCGACGGAGGACCACGAGCACACCGTGTTCTCGCCTCCCGCGAGAGGGCCGTGCTCGGAGCTCTCCAGGACGGCGTGGGGCACCAGGGCGTCGACGAGTTCGGCCGGGACCACCTCGCACGTGGGGGCGGCGGTATGGACGTCACCGGGGTCGGGAACGTCCGGGTCCTCCTTCGCCAGCAACAACCCGCCGCCGATCGCGACCGCGGACAGCACCACCGTGCCCGCCCCGATCACCGCCACACGTACGAGGGGCCCCACCCGGCCACCGCCTCCCTGTCAACCGCCGCGCCGACCCCACGCGGACGGTGGCCGTTGGTCACGGCCACCGTCCGCGTCCTTGGTCAGCCGACGACGATGTTCACCAGTTTGGGTGCGCGCACGACCACCTTGCGGATCTGCTTGTCCCCGATGAAGTTGCGCGCCTTCTCCGAGGCCAGGGCCAACCGCTCCAGCTCGGCCGGGTCGATGTCGGGCGACACGGAGAGCTTGTCGCGGACCTTGCTCTGTACCTGGACCACGCAGGTGACCGACTCCTGTACCAGCAGATCGGGGTCGGCCTCGGGCCAGTTGCCGACGGCCACACTGCCCTTGCGCCCCAGCTTCTCCCAGCCTTCCTCGGCCACGTAGGGCGCGAACAGGGACAGGGCGACGGCCGTGAACTCCGCGGCCTCGCGCACCGCCGGGTCCTCGGCACCCGGACCGGAGTCGATGGCCTTGCGAGCGGCCGAGACCAGTTCCATGACACGGGCGATGGCCACGTTGAACCGGCGGGCCTCGACCAGCGTGGTGATCTGGTCGATCGCCCTGTGGGTGGCCCTGCGTAGTTCGATATCGCCCTTGGCCGGGTCGACGCCCGGCTCACTGGCCGCACCGGCCTCGCTCATCACCCGGTAAGCGCGGTTGAGGAACTTCTGCGCGGCGACGACGGAGACGTCGGCCCAGTCCACGTCCTCCTCGGGAGGGGAGGCGAACAGCATCGTCAGCCGGACGGCGTCCACGCCGTAGGCGTCGATCTCCTGTCCGAGATCCACGCCGTTGCCCAGGGACTTGGACATCGCCCGGCCCTGGTTGATGACCTGTCCCTGGTTGGTCAGACGGCGGAAGGGCTCGGTGAAGGACACCATGCCCATGTCGTGCAGGACCTTGGTGAAGAAACGCGCGTACATCAGGTGCAGGGTGGCGTGCTCCTTGCCACCGATGTAGTGGTCCACGGGACCCCACTTCTCGACCGCCTCGGTGTCGAAGGGGGCGGTCTCCAGGTTCGGGGAGCAGTAGCGCAGGAAGTACCAGGACGAGTCCACGAAGGTGTCCATGGTGTCGGTGTCGCGCTCGGCGGGACCACCACAGGAGGGGCAGTCGACCTCGACCCAGTCCTTGGCCGCGGCCAGCGGGGAGATCCCCTTGGGGGCCAGTTCCGCGCCCTTGAGCTCGGGCAGGGTGACGGGCAGCTGCTCGTCGGGGACCGGCACCTCTCCGCAGGAGGGGCAGTGGACGATCGGGATGGGCGTGCCCCAGTAGCGCTGGCGGGACAGCAGCCAGTCGCGCAGGCGGTAGTTGACCGTCCTGTCACCGGTTCCACGCTCGGCCAGCACCTCGATGATGCGTTCGATGGCGTCGGTCTTGGACAGTCCGTCCAGCGGTCCGGAGTTGCGCAGGGTGCCCTCTCCCGCGGTGGCCACGCCGGTCTCCACGGGGTCGGGCTCACCGGTCTCGACCACGACGCGGACCGGCAGGTCGAAGGCCAGGGCGAAGTCCAGGTCACGCTGGTCGTGCGCGGGCACGGCCATGATGGCGCCGTGGCCGTAGTCGGCCAGGACGTAGTCGGCGGCCCACACCGGCATGCGTTCGCCGTTGACGGGGTTGATGGCGTGACGGCCCAGGAACACGCCGGTCTTGGGGCGCTCGGTGGCCTGACGCTCGACGTCGGAGAGCTTGGCCACGTCGGCGCGGTAGGCCTCGAAGGCCTCGCGCTGCTCGGGGGTGCACAGTTCCTCGGCCAGTTCGGCGTCGACGGCCACGACGAAGAACGTGGCGCCGTAGAGGGTGTCGGGTCGGGTGGTGAAGACGGTGACGGGCTCCTCACGGCCCTCGATCGCGAAGTGGACGTCCGCGCCGGTGGAGCGGCCGATCCAGTTGCGCTGCATGGCCAGGATCTCGTCCGGCCAGCGTCCGCCGTCCAGCTGGTCCATGTCGTCCAGCAGACGCTGGGCGTAGTCCGTGATCTTGAAGTACCACTGGTTCAGTTTGCGCCGGACGACCTCGGTGTCGCAGCGCTCGCACCTGCCCTGCACGACCTGCTCGTTGGCCAGCACCGTCTGGTCCTGGGGGCACCAGTTGACCTGGCCCTCCTTGCGGTAGGCCAGTCCGCGCTCGAAGAAGCGCGTGAACAGCCACTGGTTCCACTTGTAGTACTCGGGGTCGCTGGTGTGCAGACGCCGTGACCAGTCCACGCTGATGCCGTAGCGCCGGAACGAGGCCGCCTGGGTCTCGATGTTGGCGTAGGTCCACTCCGCGGGGTGGGAGTTGTTCCTGATGGCCGCGTTCTCGGCGGGCAGGCCGAAGGAGTCCCAGCCGATGGGGTGCAGGACGTTGTCCCCGCGCTGGAAACGGTAACGGCTGATGACGTCGCCGATGGCGTAGGCCTCGGCGTGGCCCATGTGGAGGTCACCCGAGGGGTAGGCGAACATGTCGACGATGTAGGAGCGCGGGCGGGTGTCCGCGGGGTCCTCGTTCGCCTCGAACGGAAGTTCGGCGGCCCAGCGCGCCTGCCATTTGTCCTGGAGGGCGCGGGCGTCGTAGGTGTCGCCCGGGGTCTGGTCGCCGTCTACCGCTGTCATCGCCAATTTCCTTAGCCGGTCCTGGGTGTACACGACTCAGGTTAGCGGCTGGCGGGGCCGGACGCGGACGCCTTCCCAGCCCCGCTTCCCCTCGGTGCCTCCGCCGACCTGGAGAGGTCGGACACGGGGCACGGGAGCGGATCGAGGAATCGCCACCCTCTTCCCTCTCCACACCGACCGGCCGGTTTGTTAACCTTCGGTCAAAGTGGCACAGGACACGCGGCCCGGGTCACACTGGAGTTCCGCTCTGCCCTGTCCGTCTTGGACCCATCTGTCTTCGGGAGGCCCCATGTTCAATCTGTCCGTGCTTCTGGAAGACGGTGCCCGGTCAGTCCCCGAGAAGGAGTGTCTGGTCTTCGGAGACCTGCGCCTGAACTACGCGATCACGGACATGATCGCCAACCAGGTCGCGAACCTCCTGGTCTCCCGGGGAATCAGGCCCGGTGACCGTATCGCCCTGGCCAGCCCGAACGTGCCCTACTTCCCCTTCGTGTACTTCGGCGCCCTCAAGGCGGGCGCGGTGGTCGTACCGCTGAACGTTCTGCTGACCCCCCGTGAGATCGCCTACCACCTGGAGGACTCCGGGGCCAAGGCGCTCTTCGCCTTCACCGGTACTCCCGAACTCCCGCTGGGCGAGCGTGCCTTCGAGGCCTTCGGCCAGGTGGAGGGCTGTGAGTTCTACGTGGACCTGCCCGCCACCCCCGGCGCCACCGAGTCCACGATCGAGGGGGCCGAGACCTTCTGGAAGGCCCTGGAGGGTCAGCCCGGCGAGTTCGAGACGGTGCAGGCCGGCGCCGACGACACCGCCGTCATCATCTACACCAGTGGCACCACCGGTAAGCCCAAGGGCGCCGAACTGAGCCACAGCAACCTGATGATGAACGCCGTCGTCTCCTCCAGTCTGGTCAACCCTCACCCCGAGGGCCGCGACATCAGCCTGGTCGTCCTGCCGCTGTTCCACATCTTCGGCCAGACGGTCATGCTCAACGCGGTCCTGTACCGGCACGGGACGATGGTCCTCATGCCGCGCTTCGACGGAGCCGAGGCGCTCAAGCTCATGGAGAAGGAGAACGTCACCGGCTTCGCGGGCGTGCCGACCATGTACTGGGGGCTGCTGAACACCGTGCAGACGGCCGAGGCGGGCACCTACGACCTCGAAAAGATCGCGGGCAACATCGTGGACGCGGTCTCCGGGGGCGCAGCCCTGCCGGGGCAGCTGGCCGAGGACTTCACCAAGACCTTCGGGGTGGGCATCAAGGAGGGCTACGGCCTGTCCGAGACCTCGCCGGTGGTGTCGTTCAACAACCCCAAGGTCAAGGCCAAGACCGGCTCGATCGGCCTGCCGGTGTGGGGTGTGGAGATGAAGCTCGTCGACGCCGCCTGGAACGAGCAGCAGGAGTCGGGCGAGATCGCGCTGCGCGGCCACTGCCGCATGACGGCTTCACACAACCCCCCCGACGTCCCCGCGGG
>CALGOD010000155.1 GCA_937957845.1 uncultured Nocardiopsis sp. | reverse complement strand
CTCTAGCAAGACATAGGCATAAAAAAGCGACACTGAGCCCATATGACGACAATTGCACTGAATCGAACATTCGTTAGCGCCATGGAAAGGCACCCATGACCAGGTGGAGTACCCTCCTCATGGACGAGGCCGAGCTCTCGGAGCTGCCCGAGCTCGACTTCGCCTTGATCCGCGAGCATGCGGAGGTGGTCATCGAACAGCGGCCCGACGCGCGTTCTCTCTACCAGCGCTGGGAGAAACAGGCGTGGTCCGCCCAGGAGATCGATCTGGGGCAGGACGGGAAAGACTGGTCGGAGGAACTTCCGGAGCGCTCACGCAAACGCCTGAAGTCGGTGATCGCAGCTTTGATCATCGGCGAGTACACGGCGGTCGAACTACTCGGCCCGATCATAGGTTCGGCCCCCGACGAGGACTCCCTCGTCTTTCTCGGCACCCAGATGTCCGACGAATCGCGGCACACGGTCTTCGTCTCCCGGGTCGCCGAAGAGGTCCTGGGAATGGAGGGGGACCTACGCGGCCTGCTTCCCCAGGCCTGGTCGCTGCTCTCCCCCGCCTCACGCGCGCTCAACGGCCTGGAGGCGTCCATCTCCCGTGAGTTGTCGGACAACCCGGGCGACTACGGTTCCTGGATCCGCGCGGTCACCATGTTCCACCTGGTAACGGAGGGGATATTGGCGTTGGACGGCCAGCGCACCCTGGTCCACGCCCTGGACCGGGTACGGTCCCTGCCCGGTGTCAGGACCGGTTTCACCGCGATGACGCGGGACGAGTCCCGTCACATCGGCTTCGGTATGGAAGCGCTGCGCACAGGTGTCGCGGAAGGGCACTCCGACGAGATCGTCGATGTCCTGGAGAAGGCCGTTCCGCTCGCCGTGCACATCGACGCGCCCTCACACGGGGGTCTCGAAGGCTCCGACTGGAGCACCGCGGAGCGGACGGCACGTCGCCTGCGCTCCGTGACGCGCCGCCGGCTCCGCCTGTGCGGGTTGGAGGAGAAGGCCATCGAACACCTGGAACTCCTCAGCCTCACCCCGCCGCCCGAGCTCTCCGGGGAGCTCGCCCCCCACCCCCGCGACCTACAGGGGTGACCGGCACATGGGCATTCTCGACGGAAAGACCATCCTCGTCACCGGCGTGCTGACACCTTCGTCCATCGCCTTCCACGTCGCCCGCGTCTGCCTGGAACAGGGGGCGGAGGTGGTGCTGACCGGGCATGGTCGGATCAGGCTCGTCCGCAGAGTCGCGGACCGTCTTCCCGGGCCGCCTCCGGTACTCGAACTGGACGTCACCGATCGGGAGCGGTTGGCCGCGCTCGCCCAGGACCTGAGCCACCACGTCGATGGCCTCGACGGCGTGGTGCACTCCATCGCCTTCGCCCCCGCGGGTGCCCTGAACGGCAGGTTCCTCGACACCACCTGGCCGGAGGTGGCCACCACGCTGCACACATCCGCGTATTCGCTCGCCGCACTGACCACCGCGCTCCTCCCCCTGCTCAGACGTGGAGCGTCGGTCGTGGCCCTGGACTTCGACAGCGATCGGACCTTCCCCGAGTACGACTGGATGGGGGTGGCCAAATCGAGCCTGGCCTCGACCGCCCGTCGGCTGGCGCACCGCCTGGGGGGTGAGGGGGTGCGGGTCAACCTGGTATCGGCCGGGCCCCTCCGTACGATGGCCGGTTCAGGAGTGGGCGGTCAGAGCGAACTCGAACAGACGTGGTCGGACTCCGCGCCGTTGGGTTGGAACAGCGAGGACGCCGAACCGACGGCCCGGGCCGTCGCCGCCCTGCTCTCCGACTGGTTTCCGGCGACCACCGGAGAGACCGTGCACGGGGACGGAGGATTCCACTCGGTCGCCTTGTGACTCCCGGCGGACCCAGTCCTCCGTCCGCCGCTCAACGGGTGAGCGCCGGTTCGCTCCGCAGAAAGGCCAGGGTCCGCCACAGACCCTCCTCCAGATCCACGGTCGGGCTCCACCCCAGGGCCTCCCGTGCCCGGGAGATGTCGGGGCGGCGCCGGCGCGGGCCGTCCTCGGGCAACTCCAGGAACGCGATGGGTGAGGAGGAGCCGCACAGGTCACGGATGGTCTCGGCCAGGTCGATGATGCGGATCTCCTCCGGGTTGCCGATATTGATCGGCCGGGGATCCTGCCTCAGGGCGGCTGTGAGAATGCCGTCGACGGTGTCGTCGACGTAGCACAGCGACCGGGTCTGACTTCCGTCCCCGGTGACGGTGATCGGCAGTCCCAGCAGGGCGGAGGCGAAGAACGAGGGGACCGCGCGCCCGTCGTCCGTACGCATACGCGGACCGTACGTGTTGAAGACCCGGACGATCGCCGTCGGGAGCCCGTGTTCACGGCGGAAGGCCGCGGTCAAGGCCTCGGTGTAGCGTTTGGCCTCGTCGTAGACACTGCGGGGGCCCACAGGGTTGACGTTTCCCCAGTAGTCCTCATGCTGAGGGTGGACCAAGGGATCGCCGTACACCTCCGACGTGGAGGTGACGAGGAACACCGCGTCCTTGGCCCTCGCGAGGAGGAGGGCGTTCTGTGTGCCCAGCGCTCCCGTGCTCAGTGTGTGGAGGGCGAGCCGGCCGTAGTCGATGGGCGAGGCCGGGCAGGCCAAGTGAAGGACATGGTCGACACCGCCCTGGACCTCGAAGGGCTCGCGCACGTCGTGGACTCTGAACACGAAGTCGTGTTCCCCCGCCAGCAACGGGGCGAGGTTGCGCCTGTCACCCGTGGAGAGGTCGTCGATCCCCGTCACCCGCGCACCGGCCTCACAGAGGCGTCGGCACAGATGGGAGCCGAGGAAGCCCGCCGCCCCGGTGACGACCACCGAACGTCCGGAGAACTCCGACGCCGGCCCGCCGTCGCACGGTGGCGGACCGACACGCTCGTACACACCTTCGCCCATTGTCTTCTCTTCCTTGGATGCGTTCAGTGACGACCTGCGCGAAGGTCAGTCGCCCGCCCGTACCTCTCGGGGGCGGACCTGCGCGAGGGGGACCGTCTCGGGCCGTGCCGCGGCGTGGACGACGGCCACGAACGTGTCGACAGGCGGTCGCGGGTCGGGGACGACGGCGGTGTCCCGGTCGATCCGTACGGTGAAGGTGTCCTTGCGGTCGATGTAGAACGTCACCCACAGCGGACAGATGGGCGGCCGCAGCGGCCCTTCCTCGTCCTCCTGGAGAGGCCTGAGGAAATCTCCGTTCGCGGGCACCGCCAAGGTCCGCGGCCCGAACCGCAGCGGCCGGCTGGGCGGTACCACGTTGATGCTCACGTTGTGCTCGCCGTAGGACCCGACCTCGCGGAAGTAGCGTCCCGCGAGCGAGGGGAATCCGGCGTGCGCGCGGACGTGTCCCGCTATCCACCCTTGGACCGAACCCGTCTCCGAGCCCGGCTCCGGCGGGAGCATGAGACCCGGCTCCGCGAGAGGACCGACGACGAGCACGTCCTCACGCCGATGACGGCCGTGCCGCTGGCTGATGGCGGGCTGATAGTCGGACGACCACAAGGACACCGCGAGGTTCATGGCCGACACGATCAGATCGGAACGGTTCACCCCGATCCGGTCGGCGGCCGTCGCGACCTCGTCCATCAACCCGTCGGGCAGAAGCCACTCGTCGTAGGTGTCCACCACCCACTCTCCCGCCGGCTTGGGGCTCGATCCGGGGAACAGCAGAGGCGGTGCCGTGTCGGGCAGCCGACTCAGCATGTGCCGCCAGGTGAGCACCCGCCGTTCCCGCTCCGCCTCGTCGGGCAGGGCACGGACACACTCCTCGAGACTGACGGTCCTTCCCTCGCTCACCGCGGAGGGCCCTGAGCGATAAGCGCGTGTGATGCGCTGCAACAGGATTCCCAGCGACCACCCGTCCGTCACGGAGTGGTCCACGGCGATCGCCAAGAGGTGGCGTTCCCCGTCACCGACCAGTCCGACACGGCCGAGCGGACCGTTGCGCGGGTCGCCCTTTCCCAGGAGCAGCTCCCGCAACCAGGGGACGTCGCGGGGGAGGAGGCTCTCCAGCTCCATCCCCGGGTGCTCCTGGACCTCCAGCTCCCATCCGCGTGGGAAGGCGTCGACCTGGCACAGCGGACCGGACTCCCCCTTCCGTACCCGGCAGTGCAGGGCGTCCACACCGACGGTCGCGGCGGCCACGGCCTCACGCAGTCGACCGACGTCCACCGGACCCTCGACCTTGAGCAGGTTCCAGACGTTGGTCAGAGGATGACCGGTCAGCCAGCCGTCCTCGTCGGTCTCTCCACGTTCGGCCAGGGCCCGTTGTACTCCGTAGGCCGGGAAAGTACGGCTCTCGCTCACTGCCGGCCCTCCTGGCTCTCACTCTCGGCTTCCTCGGTGTCCGACCGTCCCTCGGTCCGGGCACGAGGCGGTCCTGGCCGCACGAAATACGTGAGGAACGCGAGCACGGGCAGCGCCATGACCGCCCAGATGGCACCCGCCGCCCAGCCGATCCCGGCGATGACGACCAGGCCTCCGGTGAGGAAGCCGATCATCTGCGCGGCGTCGGACAGGGGCAGCAGCATCGCGTAGTAGCGGCCGCTGAACGAGTTCGGCAGGCGTTTTTGCACCTCGGCGAAGAACACCACGGTCGCCACCGACTCGAAGACGCCTGTCACCACAAGCAGGGCGATCGCCACCGCGATGTTCCCGACCCAAGGAAGGGCCAGCCAGCAGAAGGCCTCCAGTACGTTGCACAGCACGTACAGCCAACCGGAGTTCATCTTGGTCATGCGGGAGGTCAGGAGCGCGCCGAGCACACCGCCCATGCCCATGCCGGCCATGAGGTACCCGAGTGCGCCCTCCAGGCCGGGAAAGACGTCCACGGAGTACTGGGCGAGGAAGACACGCCCCAGGCCGACGGTGAAGACGTAGGTGAAGGCGGTGATCGTCAACCCGGCGAGCATCCGGTCCATGCGGACCACGTGCGTGAGGTTGCGGACGTTGTCGACGAACAGTCGGCGTCCGATGTACCTGAGCAGGCCCAGGGGGGACGAGGGAGCCCGGGAGGGGCTCCTCTCCTGGGGACTCCCCACGCCCTCGGTCTCCTGCAGAGGTGCCAACGGCAGGCGGATCATCGGCACGGCGGCGAGCACCGCGGCCACGGCACCGATGAAGAAGACCGCCCTGATGTCGGCCACCATCATGACCGGGCCCGTCAGTGCCGGACCCAGCAGGGTGGGGAAGCGCTCGGCCGCGACGATGGCGCTGTTGCCCTCCATCTCCCGCCCCTTGGTCATGACCCGCTCACGCAGGGCCATGCGGGAGGGGCCTCCGAACATGGCGGCGACGCCGATGCCCGCGGCCAGCACCTGGAGTTGCCAGAGCGCGCCGGAGAACGGGACCACGGCGATGAACAGGCCCGCCACCAAGGCGGAGTGGATGCTGATGCGCAAAGGGTCATGGCGGTCGATGAAGTCGCCCGCCACGGCTCCGAACAACAGGGTCGGCAGCACACGACAGGCCAGGACCAGCCCCACACCCTCACCCAGGTCCACGAGACCGGGCCCTCGGGCAGCCGCCTGGAGCAC
>CALGOD010000154.1 GCA_937957845.1 uncultured Nocardiopsis sp. | reverse complement strand
CACCTGGGGCCAGGTCTTCTCCGACACCGTCAACACCGGCATCTACATCATGGAACCGGAGGTCCTCGAACGCGTCGCCAAGGACGAGGTCGTGGACTGGTCCGGCGACGTCTTCCCCCAGCTCCTGGAGGAGGGCGAGCCCCTCTACGGCTACATCGCCGACGGCTACTGGGAGGACGTGGGCACCCACGAGAGCTACCTCAGCGCCCAGGCCGACGTCCTGTCGGGCAAGGTCGACGTGGAGATCGACGGTTTCGAGGTCTCCCCGGGGGTGTGGGTCGGTGAGGGGGCACAGGTGCATCCCAACGCCGTCCTCAAGGGGCCGCTCTACATCGGCGACTACGCCAAGATCGAGGCCGGGGCCGAGCTGCGGGAGTTCACCGTGGTGGGCAGCAACGCCGTGGTGCGCTCGGAGGCCTTCGCCCATCGCACCGTCCTGCACGACAACGTGTTCATCGGACGCGGCGCCAACATCCGCGGCGCGGTCATCGGCAAGAACACCGACGTCATGTCCGCCGCCCGGATCGAGGAGGGCGCGGTCGTGGGCGAGGACTGCGTCATCGAGTCCGAGGCCTACGTCCACAACGACGTCAAGGTCTACCCGTTCAAGACCATCGAGGCCGGGGCGGTGGTCAGCACCAACGTCATCTGGGAGTCGCGTGGACAGCGTTCGCTGTTCGGCCCCCGGGGCGTCTCGGGGCTGATCAACGTCGAGATCACCCCGGAGCTGGCGGTGCGCCTGGCCAACGCCTACGCCACCACCCTGAAGAAGGGCGCGATCGTCACCACCTCGCGTGACGTCTCGCGCGCCGCACGCACGTTCAAACGGGCCATCATCAGCGCGCTCACCGCGGCCGCCATCGAGGTCCGTGACCTGGAGGTGGTGCCGCTGCCGGTGGCCCGTTTCCACACCTCCCAGGGCGGTGTCAACGGCGGTATCACGGTGCGCACCACCCCGGGTGACCCGGAGTCGGTGGACATCCTGTTCCTGGACGGCGACGGGGCGGACCTGTCGCCGGCGGCCCAGCGCAAACTCGACCGTGTCTTCTCCCGCGCCGAGTACCGCCGTGCCTTCCCCGGCGAGATCGGGGAGCTCACCTTCCCCTCGCGCAACGTGGAGGGCTACTCGCACGAGCTGCTGCGCAAGGTGGACACCACGGGCATCGCCGAGGCCGAACTCAAGGTCGTGGTGGACTGCGCGGGCGGCAGCGGCTCCTTGATCCTGCCCTCCCTGTTGGGGCGGATCGGGGTGGACGTGCTCACCGTCAACAACCGACTGGACGAGTCCTCGCCCACCGACACCGTCGCCAAGTACGAGCGGGACCTCAAACGCCTGGGCGAGCTGGTGTCGGGTTCCGGTGCCGACTTCGGGGTGCGTTTCGACCCCGTGGCGGAGCGGCTGTCCATCGTCGACGAGAAGGGCGAACTGGTCGACGGAGACCGTGCCCTGCTCGTCGTCCTGGAGTTGGTCTGCGCCGAGTACGGCGGCGGGACGGTGGCCCTGCCCGTGACCACCACGAGGGTCGCCGAGACGGTGGCCGCCGCGCACGGGGTCAAGGTGCGCTGGACGGCCACGGCCACCGACGAGCTGACCAAGGCGGTCCGCGCGGAGGACGACGTCATCTTCGCGGGCGACGGACGCGGCGGCTTCATCGTGCCGTCGTTCAGCCCCACCAGCGACGCCATCGCGGCGTTCGTGCGACTGCTGGCCCTGGTGGCCAGGACCCGCCGATCGTTGAGCCAGATCGACCGCACGATTCCCCAGGCGCACCTGCTGCGTCGTTCGGTGCCCACCCCGTGGGCGGTCAAGGGAAGCGTCATGCGGGCCGTCGTGGAGGCCGCGGGCGATCGCGAACTCGACACCACCGACGGTGTGCGGGTGATCGAGCCGGACGGGAGTTGGGCCCTGGTCCTGCCCGACACCGCGGAGGCCGTGACCCATCTTTGGGCCGAAGGTCCCGACTCCGACACCGCGCAGCGGCTGCTGGACGAGTGGGCGGCCGTCGTGGAACGGGCCGAGGGCTGAGCCGGACCGCGCGGACGCGAACGGCCATGTGCGCGTCCGCGCGGTGGGCGCCGCCCCCCAGGGGCGGTGTGCCCGAAAGGCCCGTGTCCCCGGCGTGTTCGGGTGGATAGGATGGCCGTAGGCGCAGGTCGTGGCGGTGCGGTGGAGGTAGCGCGAATCCGGGGGGATTCCTGCAGAACCAAACCCCTTGGAGGAGCATCACCAACAGGACGGGTCTCGTTCTCCACTCGGCGTCACCCGTGCCGGACGGAGCCTCGGACGGTGGAATCACCGCGGTCGCTTCGGGCGTGTCCACGGCAGGCCGGGGGGAGCGAAACCCTTCCTGGACAGGGATATGGTTTAAAGTCGAGTGTTCCCCAGAGCGCCGAGTCGCCCACCGGGCCGGTCCCGGCCGAGGCCGACACCCTCACCGGGGGCGACGAGGAGTGCACAGGGGGGCGAGACCTAGCGACCGACCGTGCGAGGCGCACCGCTGGCGCGACAGCGGGAACGTCTCGCTACGTTCCGGGCGTTGTGTGGGCAAGGTGCCCGTGCGCTGCCCGGCGCGTGCCACCGACCAGCCGAATCAAGCACCGCCCCGTGCGGTAGGAGGCCGAGCCGACCTATGTCGAGCGTTTACTGCACGCAGTGCGGTCACGCCGTTGCGGATGATGCCCGTTTCTGCTCCCACTGTGGAACTCCCCTCCGCAGGGCCGGACAGCAGGGGCCCCGACCCGGCTCCGGCGGGGACTCCGGCGGAGACGTCACGTCCACCATCTCCATCTCGGGCATACAGGCCCTGGAGGACGAGGAGTCCGGAGACGAGCTGGGGGGCGAGGACCCCGCCGGCTCCGACGCGCTGCCGCCGGGGACGGCCCTGCTCGTGGTCAGGCGCGGCCCCAACGCCGGGAGCCGCTTCCTGCTGGACAGTGACGTGACCACAGCCGGTCGCCATCCCAACAGCGACATCTTCCTGGACGACGTCACCGTCTCCCGGCGCCACGTGGAGTTCTTCCGACGCGGCGACGGGTTCGGTGTCCGTGACGTGGGCAGCCTCAACGGCACCTACGTCAACCGCGAGCCGGTCGACGAGGCCCAACTCGGCGGTGGGGACGAGATTCAGATCGGTAAGTTCCGCATGGTTCTGCTGACCAAACCGCGTCGCTGAGGGGGAAAGCGGATCGCGGACGGCGGCGGCGGGTGGGCCGATGAGGTTTGCGGCCCCCCGCCTCCGGAGAGCTTTGTAACGAAGGGTGCCGATTTCGCCCTCGGGTCCTGATCCACAGGAGGAGCAGGGACGAGCGCCCAGCCGGCATGACGACTCATGGGACGGAGACGCTGTGAAGCACATGGAGGTCGTCGGCGTCCGGGTTGAGATGCCCTCGAACCAGCCGATTGTCCTGCTCAAGGAATCCGATGGTGACCGCTATCTGCCGATCTGGATCGGTGGAGTGGAGGCCACCGCGATCGCGCTGGCCCAACAGGGCGTCGCACCCGCCCGACCGCTCACCCATGACCTGTTCCGGGACGTACTCGAAGCCCTGGACACCTCGCTCACGACGGTGAACATCACCGGTCTCAACGACGGGATCTTCTACGCCGAACTGGTCTTCAGCAACGGCGTGGAGGTGAGCGCGCGTCCCTCCGACTCGATCGCGCTGGCCCTGAGGACGGGTACGCCGATCTACGCGCACGAGGACGTGATCGCCGAGGCGGGGATGCCGATCCCGGACGAGCAGGAGGACCAGGTCGAGGCCTTCCGGGAGTTCCTGGACAACATCTCGCCGGAGGACTTCGGCAGACGCACGGAGTGAACGCCGAGCATCTTTCGTGTGGGACCCGGGCCGGTCGCCGGTCTCGGGGACCACACGTCCGCGGCGCCGAGAACCCTTTCCGGCGGCGCATGCTGTGACCTGCGGCTTTATTCGTGGGGTCGGTGATAGATTGAGGACAGGAAAATGACCGCAGTGGTCAGGGCCGAAACCCCGTGAACGCAGGGGGCGTCGCCGGATCGGCTCCAGGACACCACCGACGTGCGTACTTGGCGACGCGCCGGATGGTGTCGTTGACGCTGCCGGTCGGTCGCCCTACCGTCGGTGCAGTAGAACCCACGGCGCACCCAATCCCTGAGTGGACATCCCCTGTCGAGACCGCCGTGGGACGAGAAGCCGGAGGTCGGCGTGGCGGTAGCGAGCGGCAAGCGGGATCCCCATGACAGGCGGTCCGCGCTGCGGCTAGCGGGGCAGCAGGGCCTGCTGTGCGAAGAGGACGTGGTGGCGCTGCCTATGGACGTCGGCTATCGGGGCCCCGCGGCGTGCACCGCCGCCGGAATCAGCTACCGCCAGCTCGACTACTGGGCCAGAACCGGCCTGGTGGAGCCGAGCGTGCGTACCGGAGCCCACAACGCCCCCCTGTACAGCCTTCCCGACATCCTGTTGCTCAAGGTGGCCAAACGGCTCCTTGACACCGGGATCTCCCTGCAACAGATCCGCACCGCGGTCGACCACCTGCGCGGACGTCCGGCACAGGATCTGGCCCGTATCACCCTGATGAGCGACGGCGTCAGCGTCTACGAGTGCACCTCGCCCGAGGAGGTCGTCGACCTCATGCAACGCGGCCAGGGCATGTTCGGCCTGGCCTTGGCCAACGTCTGGCGGGAGCTGGAGGAGGCCCTGGGAGTGGTCCCGGCCGAGGAGCGGGCCGACCTGCCCGCCACGGCGCCACAGCCCGTGGACGAGCTCGCCAGGCGGCGCAGGGAGCGCCGTACCGGCTAGAACCCCACTTCTTCCGTGGAACCCGCTCGATGCCTCACTCACCGACCGAAGCGCAACGAAGGTTCCCGTGTTCCAAGGACTCTGAGTCCGAACCGAAGCGGAGCGGAGGTTCAAGGGGAGCACGGTGGAGACGCCCACGGGGTTCTGGAGGTGCCGGAGGCGGGTTTGCGAGGTACGAGCCGACCCGGCGTAGGTGCCGAAGGTTCCCGCGTGCCGGACGTCCGCGGGGTGCCGTGCGTGGTGTCCCTCCGTCGGATCCGGACAGGGTGAACGCCGTCGATACGTCACCGTTAGGGGGAAATCCGAGGTCGGTGGTGTGATTCGCGGGAAACGCCTGCCCGGACGCGGTACACGGCGTGAGAATCGAGTACGGTCGTAATCACAAGAAGGACGAAAACTGACATTTGTTCTTCTTGTACACATATACAAACTGTCATGTGGCTGTCGATACCACGCGAGAGAGACCCCTGCGGGGGCGCCGACGGGGCAATACTCCCCAGTAACCTCTCAGGCACCATGGACCGCGTGGAGTAGGCCGCTCTGAAGCCGTGGCACCGTGGTGCCCGGTGACAGAGGGGGAGACCGTGAGGAACACCGCCGACCAGATTCGGCCTGTCACCAGGAGGTCTCCGTGTCAGACCGGCCCGTGCACACCCCGGGAGCGCCCGCCCGGGTCTTCGCCGATCGTCACATCGGCCCCACTCCGGCCGAGACCCAGGAAATGCTCAAGACCGTCGGCTACGGCTCCACCGCCGAGCTCA
>CALGOD010000153.1 GCA_937957845.1 uncultured Nocardiopsis sp. | reverse complement strand
CCGTGTCCGGCGTTGATCGCCCCGATGAATCCGCAGATCACCGTGATCAGGCAGAAGAGCAGACCCACGCCGGTGACGATCATCGCGGTCAGCACGACCGACGACGCGGCGGGGCGGGTCCCCTCACTGGTCAGGACCAGGAGTACGGCGGCGGCGACGAGGACGGTGATCCCCACGCCGAAGAAGTGGGCGGCTCCGGCCCCGTACATGGCACTGGCGAAGGAGGTGCCCTGATGCCAGTCGGTGGAGCTGGACAGGACGATGACCTGGATGAGCCCGGAGAGCATGAGCACGCCCGCGGCCGCGAGCAGGGCCCAGGCCCCGGGCAGGCGCAGGCGTTCCAGTGTTTCGTTCTTCAAGAGAGGTTCCCCTCTACGGCTGCTGCTTCGCCGTCACATCGGTGGAAGCGGCGTCGGGCTGTCAGGTGGGTCGGCCGCGTCCGGGCAGGAGAGTGGGGACACCGGCCGGGCCGAAAGGTGGGATGACGACCGAGGCCCGGGAGTTCGTGAACCCCCGGTACCGGAACGGTCACGTATGCACCGCGCCCGCTGCGGGGCAGACGGATCATACACACACCCAGACTGCCAGACTTGAACGCATGCGGATAGTCGTACCGGCTGGTGGTATCGGCGGCGCGCGGTTCCTTCTCGGCCTCAGGGCCGTACTCGGAACCGGCACGGCCGCCACCGGGGAACAGACCACAGACAACGGCATCACCGTCATCGGCAACACCGGTGACGACATCACCCTGTTCGGGCTGAGGATCTGCCCGGACCTGGACACGGTGATGTACACCCTGGGAGGGGGGATCAACGAGGAGCAGGGCTGGGGCAGGAACGAGGAGACCTTCACCGTCAAGGAGGAGCTCGCCGCCTACGGGATGAAGCCCACGTGGTTCGGACTGGGCGACCGCGACACCGCGACCCACATCGTGAGGACGCAGATGCTCGCGGCCGGCTACCCGCTGTCCGCGATCACCGAGGCGCTGTGCGACCGTTGGCGGCCGGGGGTGCGGCTGCTGCCGATGACCGACGACCAGGTCGAGACCCATGTGGTGGTCGACGACGAGCGGGGGCGGCGGGCCATCCACTTCCAGGAGTGGTGGATCAAACACCGGGCCGCGCTGCCGGCGGAGCAGATCGTCGGCGTCGGTGCGGAGGAGTCCACCCCCGCCCCCGGAGTACTGGCCGCGATCGCCGAGGCCGACGCGGTCATCCTTCCCCCGTCCAACCCGGTGGTCAGCGTGGGATCGATCCTGAACGTCCCCGGCATCCGGGAGGCCATGACCGCCAAGACCGTGGTGGGGGTGTCCCCCATCATCGGCGGCGCGCCGGTGCGCGGCATGGCCGACGCCTGTCTGCGCGCGATCGGGGTGGAGACCAGTGCCGGAGCGGTCGCCGCACACCTGGGCGCCGACCTGTTGGACGGCTGGCTGGTGGACGAGGCCGACGCCGGTACCGAGGTGGAGGGTATCGACGTACGCGCACTCCCGCTGTACATGAGCGATCCCGCCGCGACCGAGGCCATCGCACGCGCCGCCGTCGACCTGGCGGTGGAGCTGGCGGAGAAGAAGGACGAGGAGGAACGTCTGTGAACACCGAACTGCGCGTGCGCGGGCTCACGGGGATCCCGGAGGTGCGTCCCGGCGACGACCTGGCCGCCCTGATCGCCGACGCCGTGGAAGCCTCCGGCATCCCGCCGGCCGAGGGAGACGTCCTCGTCGTCACCTCCAAGATCGTCAGCAAGGCCGAGGGGCGTGCCCGCCGCATGGACCGCGAGGAGGCCATCGACTCCGAGACCGTGCGGGTGGTCGCCCGTGCCGGCAGGACGAGGATCGTGCAGACCCGACAGGGCCTGGTCATGGCCGCGGCCGGGGTGGACGCCTCCAACGTCGAACCCGGCACGGTCCTGCTGCTCCCAGAGGACTCCGACGCCTCGGCCCGGGCCCTGCGCGCCGGGCTACGCGAGCGCTTGGGGGTGAACGTCGGGGTGATCGTCTCCGACACCTTCGGACGGCCCTGGCGGGTGGGGCAGACCGACGTGGCCATCGGGGTGGCCGGACTGGCCCCGGTGCAGGACCTACGGGGCACCACCGACACCCACGGCAACCTGATGGAGGCGACCGTCAACGCCGTGGCCGACGAGATCGCCGCGGCGGGCGAGCTGGTCAAGGGCAAGACGAGCGGGATCCCGGTCGCCGTGGTCGGCGGCCTGGCCGAGATGGTCACCGAGGAGGACGGACCGGGCGCCGCGGCGCTGATCCGCCCGGCCGACGCCGACCTGTTCCGGTACGGGTCCCGGGAGGTCGTCCCGGCCCGGCGGACGGTGCGGTCGTTCACCGACGAACCCGTGGACCCCGAGGCGGTACGCCGTGCGGTGGCCACGGCGGTGACCGCACCGGCGCCCCATCACACCACCCCGTGGCGGTTCGTGCTGGTGGAGTCGGCGTCGACTCGCAAGCGTCTGTTGGACGCGATGCTCCAGGCATGGGTGACGGACCTGCGCGGGGACGGCTTCACCGAGGAGCAGATCGCCAGGCGGACCAGGCGCGGAGACGTACTGCGTCGAGCGCCGTACCTGGTGGTGCCGTTCCTGGTGGCCGACGGTGCGCACCCGTATCCGGACGAACGGCGCGCCGACGCCGAGAGGTCGATGTTCCTGGTGGCGATGGGCGCCGGGGTACAGAGCCTGCTGGTGGGCCTGACCATGGAGGGTCTGGGCTCGGCCTGGATCTCCTCGACCATGTTCTGCCCCGACGTGGTGCGCGAGGTGCTGGAGGTGCCCGGATCATGGCAGCCGATGGGCGCGGTGGCCGTCGGGCACCCGGCGGAGGCGCCTCGGGACAGGCCGCCACGAAATCCTGAGGACTTCGTCACCGTGCGCTAGAAGGAGGACCGTCCGACCGGACGCGGCCTCTTCGGGAAGCCGTCACCCCGAGGAGGCCGCGCGTCACGGCGTGTGACCTGCACCCTTGGAGCGGGGATGCGAACGGAGGGCACGGGCGGACGTACGAGCGGTGACGTTCCCGCGCGACCGTGGCCGGAGAAAAACTACAAACTATCTTTACGGTTTACGTTGACGTGACGGAAAGACAACTCTAAGGTTTCCTAACAATTCAACGGCTCACCGAGCCCTTCTTCGTCTTCCCCGCTCGACGAGAGGCCCCCACATGCTCAAGTTCCGTCATAGGAAAACCTCCAAGGGCGCCAAAGCCGCCCTCACCGGCGCGTTCGCGCTGCTGGCCGCCGGCCTCATCGCCGGTTTCAGCCCGCTCTCCCCCGCCCCCGACGAGGTGGAGACCGTCTCCGAGAACCGACCCGCACAGAGCGACCAGTGGCTCACCGGGTACTGGCACAACTTCGACAACGGGTCCACGGTGATGCGGCTGTCGGAGATCCCCGGCGAGTACAACCTGGTGGCCGTCGCCTTCGCCGACAACCACCCCTCGCTCGACGGCGGGATCACGTTCAACCTGGCGAGCGGTGAGCTGGGCGGCTACACCGACCAGCAGTTCCGCGACGACATCGCCGCCATCCAGGCCCAGGGCCGCAAGGTGATCATCTCCGTGGGCGGCGAGGTGGGACACGTCGACGTCACCAACGCCACCCAGGCGCGCAACTTCGCCGACACCACGTACGCGCTGATGCGTGAGTACGGCTTCGACGGGGTCGACATCGACCTGGAGCACGGCATCAACGCCCAGTACATGTCCAGCGCCCTGCGCGACCTGAAGGGCATGGCCGGCTCGGACCTCATCATCGCGATGGCGCCGCAGACCATCGACTTCCAGAGCCCGGACCGGGAGTACTACAAGCTGGCGTCGAACATCTCCGACATCCTCACCATCGTGAACATGCAGTACTACAACTCCGGTTCGATGCTGGGATGCGACGGCCAGGTGTACCACCAGGGCACCTCCGACTTCGTCGCCGCTCTGGCCTGCATCCAGCTGGAGATGGGGCTGAGCCCGAGCCAGGTCGGCCTGGGCCTGCCCGCGGTGCAGTCCGCCGCCGGAGGCGGCTACATGGCCCCCAGCGAGGTCGTCAGGGCCTTGGACTGCCTTGAGGCCGGGACCAACTGCGGCTCGTTCTCGCCGTCCACACCGTACGGCCCGATCGGCGGCGTGATGACCTGGTCCGTGAACTGGGACGCCACCAGCGGTTACGCCTTCGCCAACACCATCTCGACGCGTCTGGGCACCGGCCCCGGCAACGGGGGCGACCCGGGCGACCCCGGCGACTGCACCGCTCCGACCTGGTCCTCCGGCGCCGTCTACCACGGCGGCGACGTGGTCTCCCACAACGGCTCGGAGTACCGCGCCCAGTGGTGGACCCAGGGCGAGGAGCCGGGAACCACCGGCGAGTGGGGCGTCTGGAGGCTCGTCGGCTCCTGTTGATCCGCAGCCGTGTGAGGGCTTCTTCCCCTCCCGCCCCGCACGGCTCCCCTGTGGCCCGTCGCCCGCTCCTTCCCGGGCGACGGGCCACCCCCTCGTGAGAAAGGGGCGGAACGCCGTTCCCCGGCGCTCCGCCCCTTTCGCTGTCCCCGCACCCCTCGCCTCCGGGACCGGCCCTCCCTGCCCTCGCCGTCGGCGACGCGGAACACGGAGGGCGCCGAAGGAGGGACGGGGGCGGGAAGGGTCCCCGACACGTCACCTACACCAGGGGCAGGCCGAGACGCCGGACGCTGGGTGCCACGCCGTCGCTGGCCTCCGCGACGCGTCGACGCTCCTGGGAGACCGTGCCGTAGGTGGTGGTGCGCTGGCGCACGGGACGGCCCGTCGGCTCCACCAACGCACGGATGTCACTGATCGTCTTGAACGAGCCCTGCGCCGATCCGGCCATCCGACTGATGGTCTCCTCCATCAGGGTCCCTCCCACGTCGTTCACCCCACCCGCGAGCAGCTGTCGGCAGGTGTCCTCGGCGAGTTTGACCCATGAGCACTGGATGTTGTCGATGTGCCCGTGCAGCAGCAGACGGGCCAGGGCGTGCACCGCGCGGTTCTCCCGCACGGTCGGCCCCGTCCTGGCCAGTCCCGCCAGGTAGAGGGGCGCGTTGGTGTGGACGAACGGTAGGAGCACGAACTCGGTGAACCCGCGCCGGCCGTTGCGCTCCACCGACCGTTCCTGCAGGGAGCGCAGCAGCTTGATGTGCCCCACCCAGTGCTTCGGCGAGTCCACGTGCCCGTACATCATCGTGGACGTGGTGGGGATGCCCAGGTCGTGCGCGGTGGTGATGACCTCGATCCACTCACTGGTCGGCAGTTTCCCCTTGGTGAGGATCCAGCGGACCTCGTCGTCGAGGATCTCGGCCGCGGTACCCGGAATGGAGCCGAGCCCGGCCTCCCTGGCGCGCAGCAACCACTCACGGACCGGAAGGTCGGTACGGGCCGCGCCGTTGACCACCTCCATCGGGCTGAACGCGTGGACGTGCATGTCCGGCACACGCTCGCGCACGGCGGAGGCGATGTCGAAGTAGGCGGTGCCGGGCAGATCCGGGTGGATACCGCCCTGCATGCACACCTCGGTCGCCCCGGCCTTCCACGCCTCCTCCGCGCGGTCCGCGACCTGTTCCAGGGAGAGGGTGTAGGCGTCGGCGTCGGTACGGCGCTGGGCGAACGCGCAGAACCGACACCCGGTGTAGCAGACGTTGGTGAAGTTGATGTTCCTGGTCACCACGTAGGTGACGTCGTCACCGACCGCGTCGCGACGCACCCGGTCGGCCAGGGCCGCCAACGCCTCCAGCTCGGGACCGTCGGCGTGCAACAGGGCGAGCGCCTCGTCGTCGGACAGCCCCGCCGGGTCGGACTCGGCCCTGCGCAGCGCGGCGGCGATGTCGGGATCGAATCTGCGGGGCACGGCCCCCTCGCGGTCCACCCCCGGGCGCAGCTCGTCCCAGTCGCCGTAGACCGCGTCGAAGTCACCGCGTCGGTCACCGGTGCGTCCCTCGGTGTCGATCCCGGTGTGCAGGTCGGTACGGCCGGAGGAGACCAGCACCGCTTCGGGTTCCTGCCAGGGACGACCCACCACGGGGGCGTCCTCGCGGGCCAGTCCGGTCTCCGGGTCGGCGAGCGCGGCCACGTGCCCGGCCACACGCGGGTCCGGCCACGGCTCCCCGGCCGTGACGTACTCGGGGGAGAGCGTTAGCCGCTCGCGCAGGGTGGAACCGTGGGCGG
>CALGOD010000152.1 GCA_937957845.1 uncultured Nocardiopsis sp. | reverse complement strand
GCCCCTGAGTTGGCTCATTCGCTTAGTGCGTGACTTTTCTGCCGTGGATCGCGTCGAGGACGGTCTGCTGTTGGGCGGGGATGGCGGGCGGGAAGGTCTGGGTGGCGCCGTTGATCGCGATGGTCGCCGAGCGCAGCGGACGTAGCTGTCGCACGACGTTGCGGATTGCCAGGCCGGTGCGGGCCTGGACCTCGCGGGAGAGGGCCAGGGCGGTGAACACGATGGTCAGGTGGGCTTCGATCGAGTCGCGGGTGCGGTGGAACATGGGTCGGGCGCGTAGGTCGGTCTTGCTCATCCGGAAGGACTGCTCCACGTGCCACAGGTCGTGGTAGGAGGAGATCACCTCGGCCGCGGGCATCAGGTCGGCGCCGATGTTGGTGACGTAGCCCTTGAGCCCGATCAGCCGGCGGGCGCGGGCCAGGGAGGCCTCGTCCAGGGTCGGTTTGCCGCCGCTGGTCTTGACGAATCGCGGGGTGCGGGCGGCCTTCTCTCCGGCGATGACCGCCTTGGCGCGGTTCTCCTGGGCGGTGAGGGTCTTGTTGTCCCGTGCGGCGCGTTTGGCCGAGTAGGCCCACACCGCTCGCCACGAGCCCGGATACCGCTCGGGTTCCCAGACGGGCTCGGCGCGCCGGGCCGGGTCGTTCTCACTGCGCCGGGCGTTCTTCGGGGTGATGGTGTCGATGACCTGCCCGTCGGTGAAGGCGTCGCCGTGCCAGCGGAAGTGAGCGGCCAGGTCGATGGGCGCCTTGGTCACCCGCGAGCCGACGATAAACCGCAGGTCGGCCTCGTCCAGCTCGCGCAGGTTGCTCGCCGAGAGCATCCCGGCGTCCGCGACGACGACCATGTCGGCCAGGTCGTGGCGCTGCTGGAACTGCTTGATGATCGGGATGATGGTCGCGGTCTCGGCCTTGTTGCCCTCGAAACAGCCGATCTCCAGCGGGAAGCCGCGCCGGTCGACGAGCAGCCCGACCACGATCTGCGGGTCGACGCGCCGCTCCTTGGAGTAGCCGACCTTGCGCAGCTCGTCCTCGTTCTCCGCCTCGAAGTACAACGTGGTCACGTCATAGAGCACCAGTGAGACATCCCCGCTGCTCAGCGCGTGGGTGAAGCAGGCGGTGGCGACATGGTCGCGGTAGCCGCCCTCGGCGGCCCGGGCCAGGGTGCGTTTCATCGTCGCGTAGCCCGCCGGCCTCTGCCCCAGATCGGTCAGCACCCGGCCGGAGTCCAGCAGCGAGGTGGGCTCCACCACCCGGGCGACCACCAGGTCGCGAAACACTCCATCGGCCA
This sequence comes from uncultured Nocardiopsis sp., assembly GCA_937957845.1. GTDB lineage: Bacteria > Actinomycetota > Actinomycetes > Streptosporangiales > Streptosporangiaceae > Nocardiopsis. Next base: position 739 of record CALGOD010000152.1, on the reverse strand, counting down.
GGGCGTCGAACCCGAGCGAGTCATAGACCCCGGCCAGCGCCTCGAACAGCAGCCGGCTGTCAGTACCCACCACGCGCGCCGGACCCGCCAACTCGGGGGCGGTCTCCTCCGGGGTGACGAACAGCGCCGGCTCTCCGCTGCTCGTACTCAGTGGCGTGACCGGCGGCCTCGGCTCGATCCCCAAGTCCAGCACGCCCTGGGCGGGATCCTCCAGCAACTCACGGGCGCGGGCGAGCAGCACCCCGAGCTCGGCCTCGGTGTGGGCCGAGCCCACGTGCTTGACAATCCGCTGCCGACCGTCGGCGTACTCCGCAATCTGCACCGCCGTCGCCCCCGAAGCCGTGCGGACCCGCCGAATGAACGCCACACCACCGAGCCTAGGACACCGCTTAGTGCGTGAAAACGCACTAACGCCAGCACATCACCGCAGGTCAGCGACCTGCAGGCCTCGGAAAGCGTGCCCTGTGAGCCAACTCAGGCCGTAGTCCGCGTCCGCGGGCAGCGGCGGGACGGTGGCGTCGAAGACGCGGGTCACCGTGCTCGAGCCGACGGTGACGCTGGCGGTCAGCGCGACCTCGACGGCCGCCTCGCCGGCTGCGGGGCGGGTGACCTCACCGGTGGCGGTGATGACGTCGGGGTCGGAGGACTCCCAGGTGACCGTCGCGGTGTCGGTGCCGCTCGTCGGCAGGTGGAGGTTGCCGCGGACGTCGTCGACGTCGTGGACGACGAGGGCGTCGGC
>CALGOD010000151.1 GCA_937957845.1 uncultured Nocardiopsis sp. | reverse complement strand
GGTTAGGCCTACATGGCTGCATGAACGGATCGACCGTCATCCTGGACTACGCGGACGAGCGGGACCCGAGCATCGTGTACCTGGAGACCCGTGGTCATGGCACCTACTTGGAAACCCCGGGACAAGTCGCCGACTACCGCAGGGCTCTCGACGACGTCACCACGGACGCCCTGTCCAAGGCGGCGAGTGTCGAGCTGAGGAAGCGCATGATCACCAACTGAAAGAGGGGCACCGTGTATTCATCCCTGGAGTTCCGCAAGAGCAGCTACAGCGCCAACGAGAGCGCCTGTGTGGAGGTGGCGGACGCGCCCGGCATGTCGGTCGTCCGCGACACGCAGAACCGCGATCTGGGGGTGCTGGCGTTCCCGTCCTCTGAGTGGCAGGCACTGATCGACACGGCCCGCCGGGAGGCCTAGCCGAACATGCGGAGGCCCCGACCCAACCCGGGCGGGGCCTCCGTGTATTCATCCCACGCCGAGTGTAACGGCCCGCGCGGACACCCCTCCAGCCCGGGCACGCTCGACCAAAGTCAGCACCGTGACCAGTACGAACGGCCACGGTCCTCCACACGGCGTTCGACGCCGTACTCCCCTGTGGCTCTGTCCTCGCCGCCGGAAAATCAGTGGCCCGCCCGTCCTCCCCCGGTTACAGTCCGGATACTGTGCGGACACTTCCTCAGCCACCCGGCGTTCCCGAGCACCGTTCGGCCGATCGTTTCCTGTGGTGGCTCGCCCGAAAGGAGTGGCGCTCGCTGCTGTGGGCGGGCACGGCCACGGGGACCTTCCGGATCTCCAGCGTGCTCTTCTCCGCCGCGATCGGCGCCGCGCTCGACTCCCGAGTCGTCGACGGGGACCTCGGAGCGCTCCTGACCTGGTTCGGTGTGCTCGCCGCGCTCACCGTGGTCTCCGCCGCCCTGGTTCCCGTCGCCCACCGGGCCGAGTGCTTCAACTGGTACGCGTCCGCCTACCGCACCGTCCAGGTGGTCACCGCCCACTCGGTGCGCATGGGACCCACGCTCACCCGCCGTCTGCCCTCGGGCGAGGTGGTGGCCGTGGGGACCGAGGACATCGACCGGATCGGCGACTTCTACGAGTCGGCGGGGGAGATCCTGTCCTCGCTGGTGGCCGTGCTGGCCATCAGCGTGCTCATGCTCAGGACCCACGTGACCTTCGGCGTGGTCGTGCTGGTGGCGGTCCCGCTCATCATGGGCGCCATGACGCCCCTGCTGCGCCTGTTCTCCCGCCGCAGGGAACACCAGCGTGACCGGCAGGCCGATCTCACCACCCTGGCCACCGATCTGGTGGCGGGCCTGCGTGTGCTCCGGGGCGTGGGCGGTGAACGCACCGCCGAGCACAGGTACCGGTCCTCCTCTCAGCGGGTCCGTGCCGCCTCGGTGCGTGTGGGACGGGTGGACGCCGCCCTGCACGCCGTGCGCGAGTTCTACCCGGGTCTGCTGCTGGTCGGCATCGTCTGGTACGGCGCCCGCCTCGCCCTGACCGGGGAGATCACCGTCGGCCAGCTCATCGCTTTCTACGGCTACACCGGCACGCTCGCGGGAACGGTCCGCCAGATGATGCGCGTCACCTCCGCGTTCGTCTCGGCCCGGGTGGCCGCCGGGCGCGTGGTGCGCGTGCTGCGCCTGGAGCACGACCACCCCGACCCCGAGCGTCCCGCGCCGGAACCGGTCGGCCCCTGTGCCCTGCACGACCCGCGCAGCGGCGTGACCATCGCCGCACGGGGTACCACCGGCGTGGTCTGCGCCGACCCCACCGACGCGACCGCGATCACCGAGCGCCTGGGCCGCTACCGCGACGAGGAGGGCGTGGACGCGGTGCTCGTCGAGGAGTCCACGGGAAGGTCCGTGCGACTGCGCGACCTGCCTCTGGACCTGGTACGCCGCCGTGTCCTGGTGGCCGCCAACGACGCGCACCTGTTCTCCGGGACGCTGCGCGAGGAGCTGTCACCCGACGGGGGCCTCTCCGACGAGCGTCTCGCCGAGGTGGTGCGCACCGCCCACGCCGACGACGTGGTGCGCCAGTCCGCCGCCGGTCTGGACGCGCTGCTCACCGAGCGCGGACGCGAGTACTCCGGCGGCCAGCAACAGCGCCTACGACTGGCCCGCGCCCTCGCCGCGGATCCGGAGATCCTGCTGTTGGTGGAACCCGCCTCGGCCGTGGACGCGCACTCGGAGTCCGCGATCGCGGAGCGGCTGCCCTCCGAACGCGCCGGACGCACGACCGCGCTGGTCACCACCAGTCCCCTGCTGCTGGACCGCACCGACCGCGTGCAGTACGTGGAGGAGGGCCGTCTCGTGGCCGAGGGCACCCACCGTGAGCTCCTGGCCGCATCGCCCCACTACGCCGCCACCGTCCTGCGCACCGTCTCCGTGGAGGACATCCCATGACTCAGACCGCCGAGCCGTCCGAGCCTCTCCGACCGCCCCGCGCCCCTGAGCAGGCCCGCCCCGTCGGTCTGCCGATCGCCCCGACCGGCGCGGTG
>CALGOD010000150.1 GCA_937957845.1 uncultured Nocardiopsis sp. | reverse complement strand
CCAGGTGCCAGAAGGTCGCCGTGGCCCCGGAGGCCCGCACCGGTTGGGGGATCTCTTCGACCAGCCGCACCGCGGGCGCGTCGTGCCGGGCGAGCCACCGGGCCGCTTCGATGACGACGGGGACGCGTTCGGCCACGGTCGCCGAGCCAGCGATGCGCACCACCAGCTCCGTCCCCGGGAGGCGGTAGACGGCGTTGTTGGTGAACTTGATCAGCTCGGCGTCATCGGCCGCACGGGAGCCGATTCCGGCCTCCTCGCACAAGGCGGCCAGGACCTCGTGGACACGGTCGCGGGTGAGAGCGAAACGGTGGCCGGCGGAGGGGGCTGGAGGGGTGCGCATGATGTGCGAAGAGTAGCAATCTCAGCGGCCAGTTCCGCTGTCTCATCCCGACTTCGGTAGGCCAGGGCGGCTTGCTGGAGTGGAGCGGGCCGGTCGATGACGCGCATCGAGCGGACCTGGCGGGCCAGGTCAACGGCTTGACGGCCGATACGGACACCTTGGTCGGGGTCGCCGTTGCGGAGGTGAGCGGTGGCCAGGGTGGTCAGTTCGAAGGCTTGGCTACGGCCCATATCCGGGCTGCGGGCGTCCACGGCCCGGTACAGGTGCTCGGTCGTGGCCGTGTACGCACGAGCCGAGGGTGTGGGGAGCGCGGCGTTGACGACCCCGGACATGGCGTCCAGATCGGCTTCGTGGAAGAACCGCACCCACGGAGTGGTGTCGGTCTTGGCTCGGGCGAAGGCATCGTGTGCGCGAGCGAGGGAGTCTATGGACCGCTTCTCGTCATCGAGTACGGCGTAGGCCCAGGCGGCGTTGGCGCACATGAGTGCGACCGTGCGCTCACATCCGGAGTCTTGGGCGGCGATCTGTCCCAGTTGCAGGAACCGGAGCGCTTGGACGGTGTGTCCGCGGTGCAGGTGTAGGCGTCCCATCCGGTAGAGCACGTTGGCCACCAGTGAGGGCTCCTCGATGTACTGGGCCTGCTCCAGTGCCAGGGACAGGTGCTCGGCCGCGACCTTGTAGCGGCCGACGTCGAAACTCGCCCACCCAGCGAGATTGTGCAGGTCGGCGACGGCTCGGTAGAGCTGGAGGCCGAGCCGGTGCGCGGGTTTGGCCGATCGGAGCAACCGGTGGGCGTAGGCCAGGTGCGCCATGATCGCATCCAGGCACGCGCCACCTCCGAGTTGGTGGTCGGTCGTCAAAGCACAGGTACGCGTGATCGGTGAACCTCCTCCGTGGTCACCATGGCCATCCTTTCCCCTTATGCGATTGCGAGTAGGAAGCGGTGAAAGACGTGGTGTGTCACAGGCTTCGGACACACTGCGGGTGTGTCGAACGATGACGATGTGGTGTTCGAGGCTCTACGCGCACGCGTGCTCTCCGGTGAGTACCTGGATATGCGACTCGGCCTGCCGGAACCCGACAGTGGTGCTGCTGTCCAGGCCCTCACCGATGCGGAGGTGTGGCGGACCGTCTATTCGAGGGGCACACCGGAGTACGACACCGCTCTGGCCTCAGGAAGCCTCGAACCGCTTCCTCCTCTGACCCCCGCCACGGAGGACGAGATCCGCGAATGCGAAAGACTCCTCGGCCTCCCTTTGCCTCCACTGCTGCGACGCTGCTATCTCGAACTCGGCAATGGGAGATTCGGTCCCGGCTACGGACTGCTGCCTCTCTGGGACCCGATGAGCAACGATTCCGTCATCGGACTCCTGAAGGAACAGGCGGACTGGCCCCTCGCATGGCAGCCGATGGTGGGAGGTCTTCTTCCTCTTTGCGCGTGGGGATGCGGCATCGAGTCACTGGTCGACTGCCGTAACCCCTCCGGCGGCATGTGGGCCATCGACCCCAACCCGGCGCCCGAGGACGAACCGGACGTGATGCTGTTCCCCGAACCCTTCACCTTCACCGAGTGGATGGGGCGGTGGGTCAAGGGCACCCTTCAACAACCGTGTCTTGTCCACGACCAGGGGACGGGGCAATAATGGCAGAGTGCCCGTCTCTGAGGGAGCCGTTTCACGACGACGCCTTCCCTGGAATCGGAACAACCCCTGAAAACTGTTCCAGGAGCGATGTCGTCGCGTAGTGGAATGCCCACTACCTACCACCACGTTCGGTACCGACGTTCCCGATGTCAGGCCAGGTGCTCCAGCAGCAGCTCTGCGAGGCGCTCGGGGGTGCGCAACGGCAGGTAGT
>CALGOD010000149.1 GCA_937957845.1 uncultured Nocardiopsis sp. | reverse complement strand
CCCGCCGGGCCGTGAGGCCTACCCCGGTGACGTCTTCTACCTGCACTCCCGTCTGCTGGAGCGCTGCGCCAAGCTCTCCGACGAGATGGGCAGGGGCTCGATGACCGCTCTGCCGATCATCGAGACCAAGGCGGGCGACGTCTCGGCCTACATTCCGACCAACGTCATCTCCATCACCGACGGTCAGGTCTTCCTGGAGGCGGACCTGTTCAACCAGGGCCAGCGCCCGGCGATCAACGTCGGTGTGTCGGTCTCCCGTGTCGGTGGCGCCGCGCAGACCAAGGCCATGAAGAAGGTCTCCGGTACCCTGCGTCTCGGACTGGCCCAGTACCGTGAGCTGGAGGCGTTCTCCGCCTTCGGTTCGGACCTGGACGCCGTGTCCAAGCAGCAGCTGGAGCGCGGTGCCCGCTTGATGGAGCTCCTCAAGCAGGGCCAGTACTCGCCGTTCTCCATGGAGAAGCAGGTCGTGTCGATCTGGGCCGGTACCACCGGCCGCGTCGACGACGTCCCGGTCGAGGACGTGCGCCGCTTCGAGGAGGACTTCCTGGACTACCTGGACCGGGAGCACTCCGGCGTCCTCGCCAACATCCGCGAGAGCGGTAAGTTCGAGGACGAGACCGAGCAGGCCCTCGACTCCGCCCTGGAGAAGTTCAAGCAGGGCTTCCAGACCTCCAGCGGCACCCTCCTGGGCACCGAGGCCGAGGCCGAGGCGCTCGACGAGGAGAAGGTCGGCCAGGAGACCATCAAGGTCGCCAAGGGCGGGAAGTAACCCATGGGTGCACAGCTTCGCGTCTATCGCCGGAGGATCCGCTCGACCAAGTCGATGGCGAAGATCACCCGTGCGATGGAGCTCATCGCCACAACGCGCATCACCAAGGCGCAGCGTGCGGCGGAGGCTGCTGGGCCCTACGCGCGGGAGATCACCCGGGCGGTCTCCGCCCTGGCCAGCCGGGTGAGCGATCACCCCCTGCTGACCGAGGCCGAGAACCCCACCCGTGCGGCCGTCCTGGTCATCACCAGCGACAAGGGCCTGGCGGGTGCCTTCTCGTCCAACGTGCTCAAGGAGGCGGAGTCCCTCACCCAGCTCCTGAAGGAGCAGGGCAAGGAGGTCCTCACCTACATGGTGGGCCGGAAGGGCGTGGGTTTCTACAAGTTCCGCGACCGTCCGCTGGAGGCGCGGTGGGAGGGCATCACCGAACGCCCCACCTACGCGCACGCCCAGGAGATCGGCTCCGCCCTCATGGAGAAGTTCATCACGGACACCGAGGAGGGCGGGGTCGACGAGATCCACGTGATCTCCACGGAGTTCGTCTCCATGCTGACCCAGCGCGCCCAGGCCGTACGAGCCCTGCCGCTGGAGGTCGAAGAGGTCGAGAGCTCCGAGCTGGAGGCCGTGCACGGCAGTGAACCCCTGCCGCTGTACGAGTTCGAGCCCTCGGCCGAAGAGGTCCTGGACCAGCTGCTGCCGCAGTACGTCACCAACAGGATCTACTTCGCGCTCCTGGAGTCCGCGGCCTCCCAGCAGGCGTCCCGTCGTGCCGCCATGAAGGCCGCCACCGACAACGCCGAGGAGCTCGCAAAGAACCTGACCCGTCTGGCCAACCAGGCGCGTCAGGCCGAGATCACCAACGAGATCAGTGAGATTGTCGGCGGTGCCGACGCGCTCGCTGCTGCCAGCGCGGGAAGTGAGTAACAGAAGTGACTGCGACTGTTGAAGGGACGGCTGGGGCCGGCACCGCCACCGGCCGTATCTCCCGGGTCACCGGCCCGGTCGTCGACGTGGAGTTCCCCGTCGGCTCCCTGCCTGCCATCTACAACGCTCTGCACACCGACGTGACCATCGGTGGCGAGACCAAGACCATCACCATGGAGGTCGCCCAGCACCTGGGTGACAACCTGGTGCGCGCCATCTCCCTGGCCCCGCAGGACGGCCTCGTCCGTGGCGCCGAGGTGCGCGACACCGGTGCTCCCATCAGCGTGCCCGTCGGCGACGTCGTCAAGGGCCACGTCTTCAACACCCTGGGCGAGTCCCTGGACGTGAAGACCTCGGAGCTGAACGTCACCGAGCGCTGGCCGATCCACCGTAAGGCCCCGGCCTTCGACCAGCTCGAGTCCAAGACCGAGATGATGGTCACGGGCATCAAGGTCATCGACCTGCTCACCCCGTACGTGCGCGGTGGCAAGATCGGTCTG
>CALGOD010000148.1 GCA_937957845.1 uncultured Nocardiopsis sp. | reverse complement strand
TTCACCGGGTCCTGGGGGGAGGGCGAGCTGAACGGGTCGGCCAGGATCTTGCGGTACGGCCTGTCCGAGGGGAAGGGGTCGGGGTAGTCCGGCTCCTCGTGGTGGCCGCCGCCGGCGACGGCGGTACCGATGACGAGGCCGTCGGGGGCCGCCCAGCGCAGCGTGCCGGGCTTGGCGTACTTGGGGTGGTCGGGGTGGTGGGGCGGCCCGTGGCCGTGGCCCGGTGCGGCGGCGACCGGGGTGGCCAGGGACAGTGACAGCGCCGCCGCCGTGAGTACGGCGGTGACGAGACGGACCGGTTTCATAGGGGGCTCCACTTCTCGTACGGACGAAACTTCCGGAAACTTCCGTAACATGTGAGGAATGGACACTAGGCCGTTGGCGTGCCGAGCGTCAAGGTCCGGCCGTATCCGCGTGCTGTCCCATCGCCCGTGCTCGTACTCTGGGTGAGTACAAGGGAGGACCAGTGGCCGACACCCCGTCACGAGACGTCACCATCTCCACCATCGCCGCAGAGGCCGGCGTGTCCGCACCGACGGTGTCGCGCGTACTCAATGGGCGGGGCGACGTGGCCCCCGCGACGCGCGAACGCATCGAGAGCCTCATCAGGGCCCACGGCTACCGGCGCAGGGGCAGCCGTGCCCGGGAGCGCATCGGTCTGCTGGACCTGGTGTTCAACGACCTGGACAGCCCCTGGGCGGTCGAGATCATCCGCGGTGTGGAGGACGCCGCGCACGCGGTGGGCACCGGCATCGTCGTGTCGGCCATCCATCGAAGGGCCAGCTCGGCCCGTCAATGGCTGGAGAACGTCCGCTCGCGGGCCAGCGACGGCGCGATCCTGGTGACCACGGACCTGGATCCGACCCTGCAGGCCGAACTGCGGGAACTGCACGTACCCGCGGTGGTCGTCGACCCGGTCGGCGTTCCGGACCTGGACACCCCCACGATCGGCGCCACCAACTGGGCCGGTGGGCTGAGCGCCACCGAGCACCTGATCCATCTCGGTCACCGGCGCATCGCCTTCGTGGCGGGGCGTCCCGAGCTGTGGTGCAGTCGTGCCCGGCTCGACGGCTACCGGGCCGGTCTTGAGACCGCCGGGCTGGCGGTCGACGACGACCTGGTGGTGCCGGGCGAGTTCGGGTACGAGTCCGGCTTCCGCGCGGGGGAGCGGCTGTTCGACCTGGACGATCCGCCCACGGCGGTGTTCGCCGCCAGCGACCAGATGGCGCTCGGCGTTTACGAGGCGCTCAGAAGGCGCGGCCTGCGCGTGCCGACCGACGTCAGCGTGGTCGGTTTCGACGACCTTCCGGAGGCGCGCTGGTCGTCGCCCTCGCTGACCACGGTCCGCCAGCCGCTGTCCGACATGGGCAGGCTCGCGGTACGCACCGTGCAGCGGCTGGTGCGGCGCGAGACGATCGAGAGCCCGAGGGTCGAACTGGCGACCGAACTCGTGGTCCGGGACAGCACCGCCCCGGCGCCGTGAACCGTTCGGGCCCTGCGCGGCGGCCCCGTACCGGGCGCGGGGGCGGCGCCGAGGAGGAACGGTAGGGACCGTTGACATCGCGGCATGACGCTCCTTAGGCTGCCCTTGTTTTCCGGAAACTTCCGGTACCCCTGGGTTCCACGGCCAAGGAGGCCTGTGTGACGAGCTCTCCCGGAAACGTCCGAACGACGCGAGGCCGCCTCCTGGCGGCTCTGTGCGCCGTCGGACTCGCCCTGTGCACCGCCGCCCCGGTCGGTGCGTACGTCCATCACCCCTCGGGTCCCTCCCCGTCCCACGGCCCGGCCACCCCCGACATCGTCGACTCGACCGAACGGGGTGGTCGGGCCGTGGCCCTGACCTTCGACGACGGGCCCGACCCCCGCAACACCCCCCGGTTGCT
>CALGOD010000147.1 GCA_937957845.1 uncultured Nocardiopsis sp. | reverse complement strand
GGAGGACAACAGCCCTGCTCTGGCATAACGGACATCCGCGGGCGTCAGTAACCGTAACGTCCACGCAAGGGCGCGGTCACGGCGGCCACCAGGCCCCGCCGCCAGGAGGGCATGGCCCCACGCCAACCATGGTCGGCGCGCACGCCGATCCGTCCGTTCGTGAACCGCATCGGATTCCCCGACATCGCGTGCCCCTCCGACAGGTCCACGCCGCCTCCGGTCACGTCCAACGGAGCGCCCGTGTGTCCCGCGAAATCGGCGATACGGGCGAACTCCCCTCCCGGGTCGGCGACGAAGTCCTCATAGCGCACTCGCAGGGTCGGGGTGCCGCGTCGGGAGAGCGCGTCCAGACAGGCGTTCTGCGTCATCCACTGGACCGCCGCCCGCCCCGGGGAGTAACGGGCCATCTCCGGCTCGCTGCTTCGCTCGGAGGCGTCGGGGCGCGCGACCCTCCTGGCCCAGGAGTGGGCCACCGCCCTCGGGTCCCGTACCACGTGCAGCAGGTGCAGCCGCGCGCCGTATCGCCGTCGCAGGCACGCCGCGAGCGAGGCGTGTTTGCTGGCGTCGACGATCACACGGGCCCCACTGACCAGGGACACCGCCGAGTACAGCCGGTGGTAGAGCTCGGTGTAACGCTCACAGCGGGAGGCCAGCGGGCCGTCGCCGGGGCCATGGAGCAACGCCGGCAGGAAGCGGGTGCGGTCGACACCGCCCTTGAGTCTCAACACCTGGTCGGCGTCCAGCCGGTGCCAGCCACCGAAGGCCTCCCGTCCCACCTCGACCCAGAAACCGCAGTCGGAGAACGACCGGCCACAGCCGCACCGTTCGTCCTCGACCAGTCCGCGCCGCCACAGGTGCACGGTCTCACCGACCGAGTAGAACCCGGGCAACTCTCCGAGGAGCCGTTCGATCAGGGTCGATCCCGAGCGACCCATGCCACCGACGAACACCAGCCGATACCCATCGTGCATACGGACAGGCTATTACTCACGGTGACTTGCATATGGCTCAGGGCGACTTTCCCGTGCGCCTTCGCGCCGTCATGAGGACGGCCCCGGCCGGGGATGCCATACCCGGCCGGGGCCGTCCGTCTCCTCACTCCTGCGCCGAAGGAGGGGCCGGTGTTGTGAACGAGCGGGGAACTCCACAACCGCCGGCCTCTTCCTCCGTCTTACAGACCCTGGACGTTGAGGAGGAGGTTGATGGTGCCGGAGGGCACTCCGCTCAGCTTGTCCACACCACCGTTGGACGTGAGCCACTCCAGGACCACGTCCTGGGCGTCGTCACCGTGGACGCTCTTGTACAGCGCGGCGGCACCGGCCACGTGCGGGCTGGCCATCGAGGTGCCGCTGAACTCACTGGTCCCACCGCCGGGGACGGTCGACTCCACACCCACACCGGGGGCGTAGATGTCCACGTTCGAACCGTGGTTGGAGAAGCCGGCCGCGGTGTCGTTGGAGTCGGAGGCTCCCACCACGACCACGCCGTCGGCCCCTCCCGGAGAGGTGTTGCCGGCGTCCTGACCCTCGTTGCCCGCGGCCACCGCCACGAACACGCCCGAGTCCGCGAGGGACTCGACGGCCTGGTCCAGGGCCGGGGAGGGCGGGCCGCCCAGCGACATGTTGGCGACCGCGTTGGACCCGGCGTTCTCCGCCACCCACTCCACACCGGCGATGACGTCGTCGTAGGAGCCCGACCCGTTGTCGCCGAGGACCTTGACCCCGATCAGGTCGGCCCCGGGAGCCACTCCGTAGTTCTCGGAACCGATGGTCCCCGCGACGTGCGTGCCGTGACCCTGGCGGTCGATGCCGTCGCCGCCACTGGCGTCGAAGCCGACCGAGGCGCGCCCTCCGAAGTCGGGGTGGGCGGGGTCGATACCGGTGTCGAGGACGTAGGCGGAGGTGCCCGAGCCGTCGCCCGTGGTGGTGTAGGACCCGTCCAGCGGCAGGTCCTCCTGGTCGATGCGGTCCAGGCCCCATGTCGTCGTGGTGTGCGCGACACCCACCTGCTCGACATAGGCGACACCGTCCTGTGCGCGCAGCTCGCGCACCTCGGCCTCGCTCAGGTCGGCCGAGTAACCGTTGAGGACCTCCTCATAGGTGTGGTTCACCTGTTCGGCCGCGATGCCGAGCGAGGCCGGGGTCACGGACGCGGCGCTGAGCGTGTCCTCCAGGACCACGAACCAGGCCTCACCCGAGGCGGCGTCGCTGGTGTACAGGGGCGCCAGGTCCTGGGTTCCCGCCGAAGCGGTCCCGGACAGGACGAGGGGGAGGGAGAGGGCACCGGCCGCGATGATGCCGAGTCCTTTCCCCGCGGTGTTCTTCCGCACTCTGTCTTCTCCTTGGAGAGGGGGTGTCAGGGGTACGACGGAATTCGCTACCCAGCGTGTTCACTCGATTGCAAACTCTGCCAAAAGTCACGTTAGTTAGATTCCGTCCTCTTTGCCAGGGTTGACGGAGGTTTTTTTCGCTATCCACCTTTTTCGCCTCCTTCGCGCAAGACGAAGGGGCCGCCCGAAGGCGGCCCCTGAAAAGTGCGTCCCTCCAGGAGGGATCCGTGTTCAGACGGTTCGGACGACCATTCCCGCGGCGACCGTGGCGTTGGTCGCCTCGTCGATGAGGATGAACCCGCCCGTCTGGCGGTTCCTGCCGTACTCGTCCACGAACAGGGGCTGTGTCGAGCGCAGCCGCACCCGCCCGATCTCGTTCACCGCGAGGTGGTCGGCCTGTTCGTCCCGGTGCAGCGTGTTGATGTCCAGTCGGTAACGCAGGTCCTTGACGATGACCTTCGCGCTGCGGGTCGTGTGCTTGAGCAGGAGCTTGGAGCGCGGCGTGAGCTTGCGCGCGTCCGTCATCCAGCACACCATCGCCTCCAGGTCCTGGGTGACCGCGGGCATGTTGTTCGGGCGGCAGATCATGTCACCGCGGGAGATGTCGATCTCGTCCTCCAACAGGAGGGTGACCGACATCGGTGAGTGGGCCTGGGCCACCTCGCCGTCCGCGGTGAGGATCTTGGCGATCCGCGTGTTCAGCCCGGACGGAAGGTGGACGACCTCGTCGCCCGGCTTGAGCACCCCTCCCGCGAGCTGACCCGCGTAGCCCCGGTAGTCGTGCAGCTCGGGGTCTGCCGACTTATGGGGCCGGATCACGTACTGCACGGGGAAACGCGCGTCGATCAGGTTGCGGTCGGAGGCGATGTGCACGTTCTCCAAGTGGTGCAGCAAGGAGGGCCCGCTGTACCAGGGCATGTTCTCCGAGCGGCTCACCACGTTGTCGCCGTTGAGCGCCGAGATCGGCACGAAGGTCAGGTCGCGCGTTTCCAGCTTGGTCGCGAAGTCGGTGAACTCGGCCCTGATCTCCTCGAAGCGCTCCTGGGAGTAGTCCACCAGGTCCATCTTGTTGACCGCCAGCACCAAGTGCGGCACCTGCAACAGGGTGGCGAGGAAGGCATGGCGACGGCTCTGCTCCTGCAGGCCCTTGCGCGCGTCCACCAGGATGATCGCCAGGTCCGCGGTGGAGGCCCCGGTGACCATGTTCCGGGTGTACTGGATGTGCCCGGGGGTGTCGGCGATGATGAAGGTGCGCTTGGGGGTGGCGAAGTAGCGGTACGCCACGTCGATGGTGATGCCCTGCTCGCGCTCCGCGCGCAGTCCGTCGGTGAGCAGCGCCAGGTTGGCCTGCTCCTCCCCCCGCGCGACGCTGGTGCGCTCCACCGCGTCGAGCTGGTCCTCGAAGATGGACTTGGAGTCGAACAGCAGTCGTCCGATCAAGGTGCTCTTGCCGTCGTCGACGGACCCCGCCGTCGCGAACCGCAGGATGTCGTTACTCATGCTCATCTGGTCCAATGTGCAGTGGGCGGCAGGGGACGTGTGAGGTGGGAAGGACCACGGTCCTTGGGAGGCCTCGGGGAGAGGGGCGTGGTGCGGCGGCCGACGCCGGACTAGAAATAGCCTTCGCGCTTGCGATCCTCCATGGCGGCCTCGCTCGTGCGATCGTCGGCTCGCGTCTGTCCGCGCTCGGTGATGCGGGTCGCGGCGATCTCGGCGATGACGTCGTCGATCTCCACCGCCGTGGACCTGACCGCGCCGGTGCAGGTCAGGTCGCCGACCGTGCGATAGCGGACGGTCGCGGTGAAGGGGACCTCGGTCTCGTCACGCCTGATGATGGGCGAGTCGGCCAGCAGGATGCCGTCGCGCTCGAACACCTCGCGCTCATGAGCGAAGTAGATGGAGGGCAGCTCCAACCGCTCCCGCTTGATGTAGGCCCACACGTCCAACTCGGTCCAGTTGGAGATGGGGAAGACCCGGATGTGTTCGCCCCGCTCGATCCGGGTGTTGAACACGTTCCACAGCTCGGGGCGCTGGTTCTTGGGATCCCACTGGCCGAACTCGTCACGGAAGGAGAAGATCCGCTCCTTGGCCCGCGCCTTCTCCTCGTCGCGGCGCGCGCCGCCGAAGGCCGCGTCGAACCCGTGCTCCTCGATGGCCTCCAAGAGCGCGGAGGTCTGGAGGCGGTTACGACTGGCCCAGCGGCCGGTCGGCTCCGCGACCTTGCCCGCGTCGATCTGTTCCTGCACCGAGGCCACCACCAGGCGGACCCCCGCCTCGGCCAGGCGACGGTCACGGAACTCGATGACCTCGGGGAAGTTGTGGCCGGTGTCCACGTGCATGACCGGGAACGGGACGGCACCGGGCCAGAAGGCCTTCTCCGCCAGGCGGAGCATGACGATGGAGTCCTTGCCGCCGGAGAACAGGAGTACCGGCCTCTCGAACTCCGCGGCGACCTCGCGCATGATGAAGATCGCCTCGGCCTCCAGGGTGTCCAGCCGGGAGAGCTGGTAACGTCCCGGAACCTGCTGAATCGCCTGGCCCATGAACCCGCCTTCGTAGTATCGACAGGGCCGACGGCGGAGGGGTTCGGTCAACCCCCCGTGTGCGGACCCGCGTTGTCCAGGTCCGCGCCGTCGCGGATGCTTGCCAACAACATACCCGACAATTCCGGTCGACATACAAGGATATCAGGCAGCAGGGGGTCGGCCTCGTTGTAACACAAGGCGGATCCGTCGATCCGGGAGGCGTGCAGCCCCGCGGCACGGGCGACCGCGACCGGCGCGGCGCTGTCCCATTCGTACTGGCCTCCCGCGTGCACGTAGATGTCGGCGATACCGAGCATCACCGCGCAGATCTTGGCGCCGGCGGAGCCCATCGGGACCACCTCGGCACCGAGCTGGGTGGCCATGCGCTGCACGAAGGCGGGCGGCCGGGTCCTGCTGGCGGTGATGCGCAGTCGCTGGTCCGAGGGGCGTTCCTCCGGCAGCCACGGCGGATCGACCGTGGACAGGGTGCTGCCCTGCGCGGGAAGCGCCACGGCGCCCGCGACCAGCTCACCGTTCTCCCACAGCGCCACGTGGACCGCCCAGTCGGTGCGTCCGGCCTCGGCGAACTCGCGGGTGCCGTCGAGCGGGTCGATGATCCACACCCGGCGGGCCCCCAGACGCGCGGGGTCGTCGACGCCCTCCTCGGAGAGCACGGCGTCGCTGGGTCGCAGCCGCCCCAGGGCGGAGAACAGGAACTCGTGGGAGGTGCGGTCTCCCAGGGTGCGTAGCACGTCGGGTTCGCCGAAGCCGTGCCGGGCGCGTAGGCGCAACAGCAGCTGGCCGGCCTCACTCGCCAGGTCGCGGGCCACCTCATGGTCGTTTCGGATGTTGTTCACCGGCTAGTACGCTCCCGCTCCACGGATCACCGCTGACCACGTCTTCCACAGGATCTGGATGTCCAACGTCAGCGACCAGTTTTCCACGTACCGCAGATCGAGACGGACCGATTCCTCCCACGAGAGATCCGAACGGCCGCTGACCTGCCACAGACCCGTCATACCTGGTTTGACCACGAGCCTACGACGAACGTCGTCCACGTAACGGGCGACCTCCTCCGGAAGCGGCGGCCTGGGACCGACGAGCGACATCTCCCCCCGGACCACGTTGACGAGCTGGGGAAGCTCATCGAGCGAGTAGCGACGCAGCCATGCCCCCACACGCGTCACCCTGGGATCGCGGCGCATCTTGAACAGCACGCCGTCGTGTTCGTTGCGGGACTGGAGCGTCGTCCTCAACACCTCGGCTCGGGGGATCATCGTACGGAACTTGTAGACGGTGAACTCACTCCCGCCCCTTCCCACCCGTGTCTGGGCGAAGAGGGCGGGACCGCCGTCCTCGGCGCGGACGAGCACGGACAGCGCCAGGAACAACGGGGAGAGCACGACCAGCGCCAGTGCCGCGGCACAGCGGTCGAAGATCCCCTTGAGGACCCGACGGGCACCCACCAGTTCGGGGTGTTCCACGTGCAGCAGCGGCAGTCCGGCGACCGGTCGGATGGAGGTGCGCGGACCGGCCACGTCCATGAGGGCGGAGGCCACGATCAGATCGGTGCCTGTCTTCTCCAACCGCCAGGCCAGGCGGCGCAACTCCGCGCCGCCCATCTCCGGACAGGCCAGGACCGCGACGGTGTCGGCCCCGGTCAGCGCGACGGCGTCCGCGACGTCGGTGAAGGTGCCGAGGACCGGGCAGCCCTCCACCTCTCCCGCCACCGGTTCGGCCTCCTCCCCCGGCAGGCACACGCCCACGACCCGCATGCCGTGGTAGACCTCACCGCGCAGCCTGCGGACGAGGTCGCGCACGGCCACCTGGTAGCCGACCACGATCACACCGCTCATGCATCGGCCGGAGCGACGTCGGCGGTGCAGGGCCTTGCGCCTGGCGTACCGAAGGGCCAGGCAGATCAGCGGAATGAGCGGCAACGTCAGGAGCGCGTAACCGCGCGCCAGGTCGAAGCCGACGGCGTAGGCGCCGATGGCGACGAACGCCCCCAGGGCGAACCCGGAGGTGGCGACACGGCGGTACTCCTCGGTGCCCACCCCGAGGAAGCGCCGCGCGTAGCCCCCGCCCAGATAGACGAACAGGACCCACAGCGGCGGCAGCAGGAGGCACAGGTGGAGGTAGGGAAGGGTGGCGGCCTCCCCGAGCGCAGAGTGGAAGCGCATGGTCGTTCCGCTGAGGGCCGCGGTGAGGGCCGCGGCCAGGTCGAGACAGACCAGGCTCACGACGTAGGGCCGAACCCAGGCACCCGAGCGTGGAGCCCGGGCTCCGCCCGGACCGGCTGTTCCTGGGACGGCGGAGGTCACGGTGGTCCGCGCCGACCGTTCGGGAGCGGTCTCCACCTTGCTGGTTGTGGCCACGTATCCCCCAAGACCACGGCTCTGGAAGTCTCGACTCCGAGACATCGCCCCGGCACCGTGGGGCTCAGACTCTGAGGTTGGGGGCGGATGTGCCTCGGGCGCGACATGGATGGCAACCCGAATGGTAACTCAAAGTAGCGTAAAAATCTCTCAGTGTTGCGATCGTTCGCCAGGACTCTCCGGCGGGGAAGAACACGAGCACCTGCTCGAAGCCCTTCCGGCAAGGAGCCTCACGGGAGGACCCTGATCGGGGCGCCCATGGACACGTCGAACGGACGCCCGAAACCATGTGCGGAAAGTGACCGTCCGCGCGGGTCCAAGGCCCCGGAACACGCGCCCGTCACGCCGTCCGGTGGACTCGTCCCCGACCCGGGGGCGCCTCACCGCACGACCGGCCGAAAGAGCCGGGTCGGCACCGCCTCCGCCATCGCGGCCATACCGGCGTCGTTGGGATGCAGACCGTCCCCGCTGTCATGGTCCGGACGCAGGCGCGACGGGTCCTT
>CALGOD010000146.1 GCA_937957845.1 uncultured Nocardiopsis sp. | reverse complement strand
GGTGAAGCCCTCCCTGCCCTCGGTGGGCTGGTTCTGGAAGAGGAAGTCGTTGAACTCGACGAAGCGGTCGTGGTCGGCCGCCGCGCGGGCCGCGGCGCCCGCCCTCAGTGAGTTGCTGCTGATGGGCGCGGGCTGCTGGGCGAAGATGCTCACCGGACGGTACTGGACGATGGCCCGGCCCTCGGCGGCGTTCTCCTTGAGCACGTCACCGTTGAGCAGTTCGAACTGGCGGCAGGCGGGGCACTGGTAGTCGGCGTAGACCTCCACCACCGGTGCCTGGGCGCCTTCCTGGGCCATGACGACGCTGCCGTCCTCCTGAAGGACCTGGGGGGCCAGGGCTCCCTCGTAGCCGTCCCTACGGTCGGCGTTGAGCACGAGGTAGCCGATGCCGACGATGGCGACCACGACCAGGGCTGCGGCGCCCAGAACGAGAAGGGTCTTGTTGCGTTTGGCCGCCCTCTTCTCCTTCTCCCGTATTTCCCTGATCCTCTCGCGGGAGCGCTTACGCGCTTCACTCCCCATGCTTTCCTCTGTTTCTCATGCTGGACGATGCGGTCGGTCCGGCTACCGGAACAGTCCGATGGCACGGTCGATGGCCAGGGGCGAACGCGGCCACACCGCGATGAAGGCTCCCATGGCCGCGAAGGCGATGTCGCGGGCGATGGAGACGCCGTACGTGGTCTCTCCCGGTTCGACCTGTCCGCCGCCGCCGAAGCAGCCACAGTCGATGTTCAACCCCCGGACCATAGCCGAGACGATCCCCGCGATGAAGACCACCATGAGCAGTGCGCCGACGGCACCGCTGTAGCGGGTGGCGAGTCCGGCCAGGAGCAGGACCGCCAGGGCGAGTTCGAACAACGGGAGGGTGTAGCCGATGAGCCGGGCGACCTCGACCGGGAAGAGGTCGTAGGCCTCCACCGCCTGGACCGACAGCGCCGGGGGGAACTTGGTGACGGCGGCGACGATGAGCACCGCCGCGAGTCCGACCCGGCAGGCGAGGGTGAGCCAGGGCTGGACGGATTCCCAACGCGATCCGTGTGCGGATTCGGGAGTGAGGGTGTCGCCGGGTGTGTCCATCACGTATGCCTTCGAGGAGATAGGGGGCAGCGCGTCGCTTTCGGTGTTCGTCTTGTCGCTCTGGGTTCCGCGTCGATCCTACTCGCTGCGACGAGTGGGTGATGCTCGGGTTTCGCGGCTCCGACCTCCGGTCGGGCGTCCGGGAGCATCGGGCGTTCCCATCACATCACCCGCTCCTGGGATTCGGTGGATCCCCGGGGAACTCTCACCTGATTCTCACGGTCTTAACCG
>CALGOD010000145.1 GCA_937957845.1 uncultured Nocardiopsis sp. | reverse complement strand
GAGGCGGTGATGCGTTCGTTGAGCCTGCCGAAGTCCTCCACCGGCAGGAAGACCTCGCCGCGCACCTCCAACAGTTCGGGGGCGGGCCGTACGCTCTCGTCCAGCCGTTCGGGCACGACGGAGATGGTGCGGATGTTGAGGGTGATGTCCTCGCCGACGCGGCCGTCGCCGCGGGTGGCGGCGCGCACCAGACGGCCCCGCTCGTACACCAGGTCCACGGCCAGGCCGTCGATCTTGAGCTCGCACAGATAGCCGGTGACGGGCACCTCGGCGTTGGCGCGGTCCGCCCAGGTGGTGAGCTCCTCCATGTCGAAGGCGTTGCCCAGGCTCTCCATCCGCACCAGGTGCTCGACGGCCGCGAAGTCCACGCTGATGGGCGCGCCGACCTTCTGGGTGGGCGAGTCCTGGGTGACCAGGGCGGGATAGGACTCCTCGATACCGCGCAGCTCCGCCATGAGGGCGTCGTACTCGGCGTCGGAGACGACGGGATTCCCCAGGTAGTACCGGTAGCTGTGGTCGTCCAGCTCCTGGCACAGTTCCGTGTGCCTGGCGCGTACCTCGTCGGGGACGTCGGTGGTGGTGTCGGGCGCGCTCAATGGCTACCTTTCTGCTCTCGTGCTCGCCTGCTGCGGAGGCGGAACCCGGACGCCTGTGCGTCGGGGACCGCCCCCTGCCTGTGGGCCGTCCCCTATTTGCGGGGCTCGTCCCGCAACACCCTGGCACCGGCGCGGGAGAGCTCCAGAGCCGCCCGTGCGTGCCGGGGCGAGGCGCCCGCGAGCCCGCACGTGGGTGTGGTGACCACCGCGCGGGAGAGCAGGTCGGGGGAGAACCCCAGCCGGTTCCACAACTCGCGAACAGGATCGACGGTAGCGGCCGGGTCGGACATTCGGGCGGTCTGGGCGGGGGTGCCGTCGATGGAGGGGACCACCCCGAGCATCAGCCCCACACCGTCCTCCACGGCGGTGCCGATCATCTCGTCGTGGTCGCGGGTCAGCAGCAGGGCGTTGACGCTCAGTACCCGCGCGCCGCTGCGCCGCAGCAGGTCCATGGGGACCTCGGAGGCACAGCAGTGCGCGGCGGGCACCGCTCCGGTGTCGGCGATCGCGGTGAAGAGGACGCGCAGGGCCGCCTCCACGTGGACCCGGTCGACGGCGGGGACGCGGCCGTAACCGCTGGCGGTGGGCAGGGAGCCGAGCAGCACCGAGGGCAGGGAGGGTTCGTCGACCTGGACCAGGAGCCTGGCCCCGGGAACGCGTTTGCGGACCTCGACCAGGTGGGCGAGCACCCCTTCCAGGTGGGCCTCGGCCAGGTCCCGGTAGGCGCCGGGGTCGGAGACCAGCCGTTGGCCGTTGCGCAACTCCAGGGACGCGCCCAACGTCCACGGACCGGCCACCTGCACCTTGAGGGTTCCGGTGAAACCGTGCGCGTGCTCGGCGAGGGTGTCGAGGTCGCGGGACAGGAAACCGGCCGCGCGGCGCAGGTCACGCCCGGGGCTGTCGGCGACCCGCCAGCCGCTGGGCCGGACCTCGATGGGGAACTCCGGCAGGAGGCCGCCGGTACGGCCGATCATGTCGGCCCCGGCGCCGCGTGCGGGCAGCTCGGGCAGGTGCGGCAGGTCGGGGAGTTCACCGAGGATGGTGCGCGTCGCCTCGTCGGGGTCCTCACCGGGCCAGGAACCGACCCCGGTGGAGGAGGCGTCGGGCCAGGGATAGGAGTGCTGTTGGCTCACATCGCCCAAGGTTAGGGCAATGCGGTTCCCGTGACGTCACCGGCGAGCCGCTCCGGCGTGGTGGGTGGGGGAGTCCCCGCCGTCCCCACCGTCGGCCTGGCTCCCCTCCTCGTCCTCACCGCGGGACGCGGCGCCGTTGCGTCGGGAGCGCAGCACCAGCAGGGCGACGATCGCCGCGGCGAGCACGGCCACCGCGAGCGCCGCCCACGGCGAGCTCAGGTAGAGGGTCAGCCAGGTGCCCACCATGCCGCCGATGACCACGCCCCACAGCCCCGCCCAGATCAGCGAGCCGACGAACATCGCGGCCAGGTAGCGGGGGAAGCGCATGCGCATGGCGCCCGCGGCCAGGTTGATCGCGGTCTGCACGCCGACGGTGCAAAAGCTCAGGGTGACCACCGGAGCCCCGTAGCGGTCGATGCGCTCCCGAGCCTTGTCCAGTCTGGATCCCAGCCTGGACCCCAGACGACTGCGGCCGACTCCGGCCCCCAGGCCGCGTCCGATCCAGTACGTGGCCTGCGCACGGCACAGGATCACGCCGAGCAGCGTGAAATAGACGATCCAGAACGGCTGGCCATCGAGAAAACCGAACTCCGGCATGGGCGGCTCCCTTACCTCGCCCCGCAACTATGCTATGCCTTACCTAACTTCCACAAGGGGTCGCGGAGCTTCGATGGGATGGGCGATCACACCTTGGGATCGGCGTACGTCGCCGTTCCTCACGCGGAGGCGGTCACCCTGGACGTCGTGGAGATCGTGGCCGAACCCAGCACCGTGTCACCGTCGTAGACCACCACCGCCTGCCCGGTGGCCACCCCCGTGGCGGGCTCGGTCAGCTCGACCGCCAGCTCGGGACCGTCCTCCCCCTCACGCTGCCACACACGGGCGGGATGGACCTGTCCGTGTGCGCGCAGCTGCACGTGGCAGTCGGTCGGTTCGGTGAGCGGCTCGGACCCGCTCCAGACCGGACGCGTCCCGGTCATGGCCTCCACCCGCAGCGAGGCGCGCGGACCCACCGTGACGGTGTTGTCGACCGGCTCGATGGACAGCACGTACCGGGGATGGGGGGAACCGCCCAGCCCCAGCCCCTTGCGCTGGCCCACGGTGAAGGCGTGCGCGCCGTTGTGCGTGCCCACCACGTTGCCCTCCTCGTCCTGGATCGGCCCCGGCCTCTCGCCCAGACGCCGGTTGAGGAAGCCTCGGGTGTCACCGTCGGCGATGAAGCAGATGTCGTGGCTGTCGGGCTTGTCGGCCACCGACAGGCCGCGCCGCTCCGCCTCCGCGCGCACCTCCTCCTTGGTGCAGTCGCCCAGGGGGAAGATCGCGTGTTCCAACTGCTCCCTGGTGAGCACGCCCAGCACGTAGGACTGGTCCTTGGCCTCGTCCACGCTGCGCACCAGGCGACCGTCGACCTTGCGGACGTGGTGCCCGGTGGCCACGGCGTCGAAGCCCAGGGCCAGGGCCCGGTCCAGCACGGCCTCGAACTTGATCTTCTCGTTGCAGCGCAGGCACGGGTTGGGGGTATTCCCCGATTCGTACTCGGCGACGAAGTCCTGCACGACCTCGCGGTCGAACTCCTCCGACATGTCCCACACGTAGAAGGGGATGCCGATGACGTCGGCGGCCCGGCGGGCGTCGTGGGAGTCCTCCACGGTGCAGCATCCCCGCGCACCCGTACGGTAGGACTGTGGGTTCTTGGACAGGGCCAGGTGGACACCGGTGACGTCGTGGCCGGCCTCGGCCACACGGGCCGCGGCGACCGCGGAATCGACCCCGCCCGACATGGCGGCCAGTACACGCAAAGTCATAGTGCGTCCAGCGTATGCGCCCCCACGGGGTCATCGCCACGCGGCCGCGGACCGAGGGGACGCCGGATCCGGGAGCGGGGACCCGCCCCGACGCGGGAAGGCGAGGGTGGTCGTCCGGTTCTGCGAAAATCAGGGCATGGCTCTGTTCCGTCGTCGTCGCTCCACCGACTCCACCGACTCCACCACCGCCGCCACCGAGTTCTGGGACGCCTGGCCCTCCGTCCGCGAGGCCCTGGCCGAAGCGGTCGAGTCGGACCGACCCGTTCCCACCGAGGTCTCCGAGAGGGTCACCACCCTGGTCCAAGCGATCCATCCCGAGTTGGGATGGGAGGTGGGCCCGGCCCCCGAACCCGCCGGCGGCATCGAGGACCTCGACCTGTCGGCGGACGTGGACCCCAACAAGCTCCTGGAGCAGCTCGCGGCGCTGGACGACCCCTCCCGTCTCACCGGAGGCCCCGCCCACGCCCTGACCCTGCGCCCCGGCGCGTCGGAGGAGGCGCGCGTCCAGTCCGAGCGCTGGGCCCGTTCCGCCCCCGACGACGACCAGTGGGTGTTCCAGCCGGTACGCCCGGCCGACCACGGCAGCCTGTCCTCCACCCTGCGCTGGGACGACCACGAACTCGACCTGTCGCACGCCTCGGTGTCCATGCGGGTCGACCACGCCACGAGCAGGATCGACGTGGGCGTGTACCACCCCGACAACATGTTCCTGTCGGAGGAGACACGCGATCGCCTGGCCGAGCACATCACCCTGCTGGCGCTGGGAGAGGACGACGCGGTCAGGTGGATCGGAAGGACCACCGCGCTGAACGAGCAGCCGCTGGATCC
>CALGOD010000144.1 GCA_937957845.1 uncultured Nocardiopsis sp. | reverse complement strand
GAGGCCCAGCGCCGCCCGGCGAACGGCGGGGTGGGGGTGTGGAACGGCGCGCGAGGACGCGGCACAATGGTCATGTCGGCAAGCTCCTTCTGTGTCTAAACAGGTGTGGTTGTCGGCTTGGGCTCTGGGGGCGCGGCAATCGCCCCCAGAGCCCGTTTTCATGTCGGCCGCCCGAAGACAGCGCCCAGCGAGGGTCCTTGCTCGCCGGTGAGAGACGGTTTCCTCTGCACGCAATAGCTCGTTCCATCTGTCGGACACGCTGCGTATCAGCCCATGGCTGACATGTGCACCCGACGCCTCAGGCCACCGGTGCAGTGGTCAGCGTCTTCACCTCTATAGTGATGCCAACACACAGAAAATCCAAGTGTTGGAAAATAAGTCGGTTGGTATATCCGAAATGAGAAGTTTGCAGGTCACGGGATAATGAAGCACCGGTCCGCCACATGAACGAGGAGACAGCCGTGGCCCAGGGTTCCCCCGTACGGCGTCGTTATCTGGTCAGTCAGCTCAAGCGCCTGCGAGCAGACTCCGGGCTCTCCCAGGGAGAAGTTTCCAAGCGCATGGGCTGGGAGTCCGGCAAGATCATCCGGATTGAGACGGGCAAGTTCATACGACTGAACTCCGCCGACGTCTCCGAGCTGTGCCGTCTGTACGACTCAACCGACGAGCTACGTGAAGAACTGGTGGCGATCGCCAAGGCATCGCGCAAGCAGAAGCCCTGGTGGTTCCAGTACAAGGATGTCGGTATCGGAGCCTTCTACGGCTTGGAACACGAGGCAGCAAAGATCCAGGAGTACACGGTCGGTCTGGTCCCGGGACTGCTTCAGCACCCCGACTACATCAAAGCCATGATGGGCCGTGGTTACATCCCCACCGAGGAGGAACGCACACGCCGGGTCGAGGCACGCATGCAGCGACACGCCAACATCCTGGAACGGGAGGAACCACCACGCATCTGGATGATCCTGGACGAGTCCTGCCTGCGCTGTGTCATCGGTAGCCCGGAAGTGATGGCCACTCAGCTTGCCCACCTACTCGAACTCGCTGACCGGCCTTCCATCAATATCCAGGTACTTCCGGCAACGGCGGGCATGTCGCGTACCTACGGCTTCTCGATGCTGACCTTCGAGGAGACAGATCGCGCCCTGTTCGTGGACGTACCTCCGAACGGGCTGTTCTTTGAGGCCACCGAAGAGCTGTTGGAGCACGAGATAGCGT
>CALGOD010000143.1 GCA_937957845.1 uncultured Nocardiopsis sp. | reverse complement strand
CATGCTCCTCACCACCCTGGTGACCCTCTTCCTCCCCCTGGACGGAGCCCAGACCACCGACCTGGCCGCACGTCTGTCCCCGCCCGGCTCCGAACACCCTCTGGGGACCGACCAGCTCGGCCGGGACATGGGCGCACGTCTGCTCAGCGGGTTCGCCTGGTCCCTGGGCATCGGTGGGGTCGCCACGATCCTGGCCATGTTCATCGGCATCGTGATCGGTATCCTCGGCGGCTGGTATCCGGGTATCGTCCGTGAACATGGCGGTGCACCGCTGCTCGGCATTCGCGGCGTCTGCATCAAAAGGGCGGCTGGTATCCGGGTATCGTCCGGGCCGTCCTGAACAGGGTCATCGACATCGGGATCTCCTTTCCGTTCCTGGTCGTGGCGGTCACCGTCGTCGCGGTGGTCGGCCGGGGCTTCTGGCCACTGGCGCTCACTCTCGGCACGGTCTCCTGGCCCACCGTGGCGCGCGTGGTCTACGCCGAGACCCTCAGCCTGCGCGAGCGCGAATTCATCGTCGCGGCGAAGTTGATCGGCGTGCGCGGACCGTGGTCGATCCTGACCCACCTGCTGCCCGCGCTACGGCCCACGCTCCAGGTGATCGCGGCCTTCACCTTCGCGGACCTCCTCGTCGCCGAGAGCGGACTCTCCTTCCTCGGTCTGGGAGCTCCTCTGGGCGACGCCACCTGGGGGAACATGCTGGCCGACAGTCGCGCCTTCCTGGCGTCGGCACCGTGGATGATGTTGGTCCCCGCCACCGTGATCGTTCTGGCCGTGCTGTCGGCCAACCTTCTGGGCGACGGCCTCAGCGCCCGGGACCGTCTCAGGAACAGAAGGGGTACAACGGCATGACCTCCACACAGCACACCCCGGCTCTGCGGACGGAAGACCTGCGTGTGTCCTTCCCCGGGCCCGAAGGGCCGGTCGAAGTGGTCCGAGGGGTGTCCTTGGAAATCGGCCGCGGCGAACGCGTCGCGATCGTCGGCGAATCCGGATCCGGCAAGACCATGATGGGTCTGAGCATGCTCGGCATCGCCCCGGACCAGGCCCAGGTGAGCGGACGCGTCCTCGTCGGCGGTACCGACATGGTCTCCGCCTCCCCGGCGACGCTACGCCGCATGCGCGGCGGAGCCGTCTCCATGGTCTTCCAGGACGCCCTCAGCTCCCTCAATCCGGTGCGCACGATCGGCTCCCAGCTGACCGAATCGGTGCGCCGGCACAGCGGCATGTCCCGACGGGCCGCCCGCGAGCGGGTGCTGGAGATGCTCGACGCCGTGGGCGTCCCCGCACCCACCGAACGCTTCGGGGCCTATCCGCACCAGCTCTCCGGCGGGCTCAGGCAACGGGCCATGATCGCCCTGGCCCTGGTCAACTCGCCCCTGCTGGTCATCGCCGACGAACCCACCACCGCCCTGGACGTGACCATCCAGGCACAGGTCCTCGACGTACTCCGCTCCGGGCTCAGCGGGGCGGCCCTGCTGCTCATCACACACGACCTGGCGGTGGCCGCGCGCG
>CALGOD010000142.1 GCA_937957845.1 uncultured Nocardiopsis sp. | reverse complement strand
TCTCCCGGACCTCGGTGACCTCGACCGGCCGCAGCACCTCCAACCCGAACTCGCGCTCGTAGCGCTCGTAGTAGTCGCGTACGACGTCCCGCGCCGGACGGGTGGGGTCCGCGGTGGCGAAGCTCAGTCCCAGCTCCCTCATACCGGGCAGGTCGTCGACCTTGTGGGCGGTGCCCAGGCGCAGCGACTCCCAACGGAACTGCCAGGCGCCGCCCGCCTCCGGTCCCCGGTCCACGACCACGAAGTCGACCCCGGGGGCGAGGCCGAGGCGTCTCAGGTGCCAGGCCACCGACAGCCCGGCCTGACCCGCGCCCACGATGACCACGTCCGTGGTCCGCGGCGGTGTCGGGGCAAAGGAGCCGCCGCCTTCATGAGCGGTCGGCGCGTCGTCGTCCGTCCCCACCGTGCCGTCGCGCCCGCCCGGCCCGCGTGTGACCGTCCGCCCTGCTCGCACACCTTCCCCTTCCTTCGTCGACCCTCATGGAGGAGGAACACCGCGGAGGCGGAGTTCATGCCTGTCCCCCACGGGCATGGGGTGCGGGGCTCCGGCGGTGTGGAGACAGAGCGGGTCACCTACCGGTGAAGGTCGGCCTGACCCGGTCGAGGGAGGCCGCGATCCCCACCTTGCCGTCCTCGGTCCTCAGAAGACGCACCTGTTCGGCGACCTCACGTTCGAAGGCGTCCGGCAACGCGGCGAGCAGGTCGGCGCGCATCGTCGCCTTCATCGAACGCACCGCCAACGGTGCGGCGGTCGCGATCCGGTGGGCGTGGTCCATGGCCGTCTCACGCACGGCCTCCTCCTCGACCAGGAAGTCGGCCAGGCCGATCGCGTGGGCTTCGGTGCCGGTGACCCGTCGGGCGGTGTAGAGCATGTCCGCGGCCTTCTGCTCACCGATGATCCGGGGCAGGGAGACGCTCAGACCGAACCCCTGGTGCAGCCCTAGGAAGCCGAAGTTGGCGTGGAATCGGGAGGAGGGCGCGGCGACCCGGAAGTCCGCGGAGCACGCCAGACCGAGTCCGCCGCCCACGGCGGTTCCCTGGACGGCGGCGATCACGGGCACCGGGAGCGAGAACAGACGCAGCCCCTCCCCGTAGACGGCGCTGAGCGTTCTGGTCGGATCGTCACCGACCCCGCCCGCGGCGAAGTCCACCCCCGCACAGAAGTTCCTGCCCTCCGAGCACAACACCAGTGCCCGGCACCGGTCGGCGAGCTCCTCGGCGGTGTCGGCCAGCTCCTTGAGGAGCCCGTGGTCGAAGTGGTTGTGGGGTGGCCGGTGGACCTCCACGACGCCGACGTGCCCGTCGACCCTGACGGACAGCTCCTCGCTCATGTGACGCCCTCCGGGTTGTTCGAGGTGATCGCCCTGAGGCTACCGCCCGGTACCGCACCGGTTCCGACCACCCCTGACGGGGTCGTAGGGCACCGGCCCCCTCTACCGCCCACGCCCCTCCCCCGTGGTGAGGCCCCTCCGGGTGAGCGGAACCACGGCGATGGCGGCCGCGGAGAACATCGCACTCGCGGCGAAGACGGCGGGCAGACCGGCGAGGGTGATCACCGCCGCCATCAGCACCGGGGTGAGGGTGGTGCTGACACCTTGGAGCCAGTTCTGCACGGCCAGGGCCCGACCCGCCCACGACGCTCCGGCGATCTCGGCGACCGAGGTGAAGGTCAGACCGTTGTGCCAGCTGGTCAGGGACAGGCAGGCCAGGACCAGGGGCACCGCCGTCCAGGCCCAGACGGCGGGGAGCACGGAGAGCAGGAGCAGACAACAGGTCGCGACCGCCGCGAGCCACCGGACCGGACGCATACGGTCCCCCATCCGGTCCGACCAGACACCGAACAACAGGCGCCCACCCGCCCCCGGTATCTGGGCCAGCGCGACCACGGCACCGGCCGCGGGCGGATCCCA